>JBNMKU010000044.1:0-18435 GCA_050874505.1 Roseburia sp.
GCTCACTCTTCTGCTCTTTTTAAAACAGAGCAGCTCGTAGGGGAATCGAACCCCTGTTTCCGCCGTGAGAGGGCGGCGTCTTAACCGCTTGACCAACGAGCCATAGTGTTCTTTTATCAGGCAAATCTGATATCTCACTCAGTCCATTCTGCTCTTTAAAAATCAGAGCAGCTCGTAGGGGAATCGAACCCCTGTTTCCGCCGTGAGAGGGCGGCGTCTTAACCGCTTGACCAACGAGCCGGACTGATATTTATTATAGCATGCTTTTTTTATTTTGCAAGCTTTTTTTTATTTTTTTGAAAATATGAACAATTTATACAATTTCTGTCGTGATTTTCGGATATTCCTGTCACATTTCCACGATTAATCGTCATAACCATTCGGGTTATTCTTCTGCCATCTCCAGGAATCCTCGCACATTTCTTTGATACCGTACTGTGCCTTCCAGCCAAGTTCTCTCTCTGCTTTGGACGGATCACAGTAACAGGTTGCGATATCTCCTGCTCTTCTTGGTTTGATAGAGTAAGGGATCTTCACTCCGGTTGCAGCTTCGAAATTCTTTACGATATCGAGTACGCTGTAGCCATGTCCGGTACCAAGGTTATAGATGGCAAGACCGCAGTTCTCTTCAAATTTCTTTAATGCCTTTACATGACCAACTGCCAGGTCTACTACATGGATGTAATCTCTTACGCCGGTACCGTCCGGTGTATCATAGTCATCTCCGAATACACCGAGTTCTTTTAATTTGCCAACCGCAACCTGTGTAATGTATGGCATCAGGTTGTTCGGGATACCGTTTGGATTCTCTCCCATGGTTCCACTCTTGTGAGCTCCGATCGGGTTAAAGTAGCGAAGTAAGATCACATTCCACTCCGGATCTGCTTTCTGGATATCCATTAACACCTGCTCTAACATAGACTTCGTCCAGCCGTATGGGTTGGTACACTGTCCTTTCGGACAATTCTCTGTGATCGGGATCTCTGCCGGATCGCCGTATACGGTTGCAGAAGAAGAGAAAATGATATTTTTGCAGTTATGTTTTCTCATCTCATCTACCAGTGTTAAAGTACCTGCGATATTATTGTTATAATACTCCCATGGTTTCTGTACGGACTCTCCTACTGCTTTTAAGCCTGCAAAATGAATGCAGCTGTCGATCTTTTCTTTTTCAAAAATGGTATTTAAAATGGTACGGTCTAAGATATCTCCTTTGTAGAAGGTTACCTCTTTTCCTGTGATCGCTTTTACACGGTCTAATGATTTCTCAGACGCATTGGATAAGTTATCAAGTACTACTACATCATAACCTGCATTTAATAATTCCACGCAGGTATGGCTACCGATAAATCCAGCTCCACCTGTTACTAAAATTGCCATAATCGTTCCACCTTTCCCTTTCCAAAAGCGCGTTTATTTTGCACCAAATTCTTTTCTGTTATGGCTACATCTTACTCCATCCCATTTCAAATGTATAGCCAAAAATGTATAGAAAATATGTAAAAATGTTGCACCTTTGCTGCATCACGCTTATAATATCTATTATAAAACAGTTGGAGATGAAAATGAACAAAAATTACAAAAAATCTTACAAAGCAACCGATAAAGAACTGGTTTCCCTCTCCGTTTACAATGTGGGGATCCAGCTTTGCGACCCGCTGCACCAGTGGGGACCGGGGATCCGGGATCATTACCTCATCCACTATGTCATTTCCGGGAAAGGCTTCTATAAAACCGGAAAAAAAGTATACGAACTGCACGCGGGGGATACCTTTTTGGTCTATCCCAACACCGAGGTGCTCTATTATGCCGCAGAACAGGACCCCTGGGAATATGCCTGGGTCGGTTTCAGCGGAAGTGATGCTTCTATGATCCTGACCGCAACCGACTTTACCCCGGAAACTCCTGTCATCACTGCCACCCCGCTCGGCGAGGACATCCACCGGCAGATCCTGCATATCTATGATGCCAGGGGAAATGAATTTGAACATGCCGTGGAAATGACCGGACGTCTCTATACGATGCTCGCCCTTTTTATGCACGGAGCCACACATTCCACCGCACAAAATTCAGCGAACAGCTACGTGCAGAAGGGGATCGAATATATTTCCTCGAACTACTCCTATGCGATCACGGTCGAGGATATTGCAAGTTATGTCGGAGTCAGCCGCAGTCATCTGTTCCGTTCTTTTGAAACGATCCTGGGGCAGTCTCCCAAAGAATATCTGACTGATTTCCGCATGAAACAGGCGTGCTATCTGTTAGAGCACTCGGATCTTTCGATCACTGCAATTGCGAACTCCCTGGGCTTTGACAACAGTCTCTATTTTTCCAAAACCTTTCACAAACAAAAACAGATGTCTCCAAAAGACTATCGGAAATTATCCCGATAGTCTCCTGTGACATCCGTCCCACTCTATTCAAAAAGCTCTTTCGAACATTTCCTGTTCAAAAGAGCTTTTCAACACAACATTTTAAATTAAGCTACTGCTTTTTTTGCTAATTCAGCTAATGCTGCAAATCCCTCTGCATCATTTACTGCCATCTCAGCTAACATTTTACGGTTGATGTCAACACCAGAGATTTTTAATCCATGCATCATCTGGCTGTAAGAGATTCCGTTCATTCTTGCTGCTGCATTAATACGAGCGATCCATAACTGACGGAACTGTCTCTTTCTCTCTTTTCTACCTGCATAAGAACTTGTTAAGGCTCTCATAACAGACTGTTTTGCTACACGGTACTGTTTAGAACGTGCACCTCTGTAACCTTTTGCTAATTTTAATGTTCTATTATGTCTTTTTTTAGCGCCTAAGCCGCCTTTTACTCTTGCCATGTCTTATTTCCTCCTTAACAACTTCTTACATGTATGGTAAAATTTTCTTCATATTCTTAACGTTTGTTGCATCCGTCATTGCAGGTTTTCTAAGATTTCTCTTATTCTTTGTGGTTTTCTTTGTTAAGATATGTCTCTTGTAAGCTTTATTTCTTTTTAATTTTCCTGTTCCTGTTACTTTGAAACGTTTTGCAGCTGCTCTGCTTGTTTTCATTTTTGGCATGATAAGTTCCTCCTTAAAATAATTATTTCTTTTCTGCCAACACCATGCTGATGCTTCTGCCTTCAACTTTTGGTGCTTTTTCCACTACTGCCACCTCGGCAAGGCTCTCTGCGAAGTCATCCAAGATGTGTTTGCTGGCATTCATATGAGCCATCTCACGTCCACGGAACCGTAAAGTAATTTTTACCTTATCTCCCTTGCTTAAGAATTTTTTTGCAGCATTCATTTTGGTATTCAAATCATTTGAATCAATATTAGGCGACAAGCGAATCTCTTTTAGTTCTACCACTTTTTGTTTTTTTCTGGCTTCTTTTTCTTTTCTAGCCATCTCATAACGATACTTGCCGTAATCGATAATCTTACATACTGGTGGTTTTGCGGTCGGAGCAATTTTTACTAAATCAAGTTCTGCTTTTTCAGCCAGCTTCATTGCTTCCCTTGACGACATAATGCCAAGCTGTTCCCCGTTTTCTCCGATCAGACGAACTTCCTTATCTCTGATCTGTTCATTAATCATTAACTCGCTAATGGTATTGCACCTCCAAAATAATATTTGCTTATTCTTAATAACAAATTGCCTGCCCAGGCGTTCATCATTAAAAAAAGTGGATAGTCAGACTATCCACTTAAATTTCAATGCTCGCAAGGCGCGATGCTCCAAACATCAGGAACCATCTCTGGCATCCTATCATGTAAGGAATATGAACCATGAGTCACACAAAAGTTGGTGCTCCGGTGAGAGTGGATACTCTACTTTGTTTCTAACAACTATTGTAATTTACCATAAAACATCTGGTATGTCAACAGTTTTTTAGTTCTCCGGCAAAATAAATTTGCTGATCAGCTCATCCAGAGAAACTGCCTGTGCGGATAACTCCTCACTGGTTGCAGAAGACTCCTGTGCAGTAGCTGAGTTGGACTGAACAACTTCGGAGATCTGGCTGACACCCTGATCTGCCTGATTCATTGCATTTGCCTGATCTCTTGATGTCACGCTGATGTTTCTGGATGTCTCTGCGATCTTTTCGATACCATCTACTACGATCTCGATGGATGCTGCAGCACTCTCTGCTGCCTTATTGCCTTCGCTGATCTCCTGTAAAGATCCCTCGATCAGCTCTCTTGTATCAACCGCTGATTTTGTACTCTGCTCAGCAAGCTGACGGATCTGGTCTGCAACAACTGCAAATCCACGTCCTGCCTCTCCGGCTCTTGCTGCCTCAATGGAAGCATTTAAAGAAAGGAGGTTGGTCTGGGATGCGATATCTTCGATCTCGGAAATAATGTTTTCGATATTTTTGGACGTCTCGTTGATGCGTGCCATTGCCTCTACCATGGCTTTCATCTCTGTACGGCTGTTGTCTGCCTCATCTGCGTATTTCTTAGCCTGAACATAAGACTCGTGTGCCTGGTCTGCTGCTTTGTCGATATTTTCTGTAATACTTGTAATGGTTGCCTGTAACTCTTCTACTGCTCCTGCCTGCTCTGTAGCACCCTCTGCAAGACTCTGGGATGCCTCTGCAAGGTTGGTAGAACCTGCGGATACCTGACTGGATGCATCTTCGATAGAACGAAGTGTCTGGATCATCTGATCTTTCATGTTGCGCATGGAAAGAAGCAGTTTTTCAAAGTCTCCCTGGTATACTTCCGGACAGGTGGTCTTGATATCATAATTACCACTTGCCATATCAGCTAAATGTTTTCCACTGTCTGCGATAACAAGTGAAAGGGAATCTGCCATCTCTTTTGCCACATCGATCATCTCTGCAATCTCATCCTTCGTATCTACCTCTGGGAACGGAGAAGAAAGATCTCCCTTAGCAAAAGTCTTGAAACGGTCACCCAATGCTCCAAGCGGTTCGGAAATACCCTTTGCGATAGAGTTACCCATACGGGTTGCCTGCCACAATGCTGCTAAGATTACACCGATAATCACGATCAGGAAAATTAAGCTCATGACAGAAAGTCTGGAATTGAGAGAATTTCCTTCGTTTACATTTACATTTAATAACTCAGCAATCGTTGCATATACTTCTTCATATAATGGTGAAACGGTATCTGTCATCATCTGCTGTGCTTTTAAGCTTTCCTCATCATCTGTTGACTTTCCAATTTCAATTGCCTTAGCTTCTTCCTCCCAATACTGGTTTACCAGATCAGTTGCCTTATCATAAAGTTCTTTTTCCTCTTTCGATACGACTGTTTCCTCTACTGTCTTCCAATAATCTTCAAATTTGGCTTTCTTTTCATCATGAGTTGCCATCAGCTGTTCAGTCAGTGCATCATCATTGTAACCGATGACACCACGTGTTGCGGATCTCGCATCTGCAAATACGATCATTGCCTTACCGATATCCCCCTGTGAAAATCCGTAATTCGTCAATGCACTCTTATACTGCATCATGATCACTACCATCATGATCGCGCCTACTGCACCAGCAATGGATGCGATCAAGGCGACCATGGTAAAGCCCTTCTTCAATCGTTCATTAATTCTTAAATCTTTAAACATAGTTTTCTCCTTTTGTATTATTCTCCATCATTTGGAGTTATCCTCGATAAGCTTCTGAATGCCTTTCTGGTCTGCATTTGGTATCAGCTTTGCCACATCGAGCATCACGATCAGCTGTTTGTCATAGGATGCCACATCATTGAAACAGCTCTGTGTCTCGTTCATAATAGCAGGCATTGGTATCACCTGCTGATCGTTTACATCAATGATTTCCTGGACGTTTTCCACCTCCATCCCGATTTTCATGCCATTCATGCTTGCGACAATAACATTTTTAATGTCCTGTCTGGGATAACCAAAATAGCCTGCCAGGCTGCAGATCGGTATGATCTCTCCATGCAGATTGATGATACCTTCAATGTTTGCCGGCGCATTTGGTACTCGTACAACATCCATTCTGGTCTCAATGGACTCTACATCATCCACCGGTATTCCAAACCGAACATTGTTCAACAAGAACGTCAGTAATTGCATGTTTGTCTCCTTTTCTCTGTATTCTTCTTTCGTAAGCGAAAGCTTCTCTACTTTCATTTTACCATTCTGTCGAAATATGTAAACCGCTTTTTTAATTTTTTTTAAATTTTACTAAATTTTTCTAAAAATATATTTTTTTGTGTTACTATATTGCCATAGTATACTAATCATCTATAGATTTTTTTATTCAATCAATAGAAAATATCTATCGTTCAGAAAGGAATCTGATATGGATCAAAGAATCATTGACCTTCATGTACACTCAACTGAGTCAGACGGTACCCTCACTCCGGTGGAACTGATCGCTGCCGCAAAAGAAGCCGGACTTTCCGCCATCGCTTTAACCGACCACGATACCTGTTCCGGTGTCAAAAAGGCTGCTGAAGCAGCAAAGAATGCCAGTATCGAATTAGTCCCAGGCATCGAACTCTCCACCGCATATACTTTCCCAAACGGGACGGAAAAAGAAATCCATGTTGTGGGACTCTATATTGACCCAGACGACCCAAAACTTCTCCAGCAGACAGCAGCATTCCGCGAATTTCGTGACAAACGCAATGAAAAAATGGTTGCTGCCCTGCAAAAAGAAGGTTTCCCGATCACCATGGAAGCCCTGCTCGCCGAAAATCCGGACTGTGTGATCACGCGCGCCAACATTGCACGCTTTCTGTTAAACCACGGCTGTATCAGAACCATTTCCGAGGCATTCGACAAATACATCGGCGATGGCTGTAAATGCTATGTTGGCAGATTTAAAGTTACCCCGATGGAAGCTGTCTCTCTCATTAAAAATGCCGGCGGTATCGCCATCTTAGCGCACCCGCTTCTCTACCACTTAAGTTCTGTCTATCTGCAGCTGCTGATCGATGAGATGAAGGCAGCCGGTCTTGACGGCATTGAGGCGATCTACTCAACCTATACGACCGGGGAGGAACAGCTCGTCAAAAAAATAGCCCGTGAAAACGGACTCCTCATCAGCGGCGATTCCGATTTCCACGGGGCAAACAAGCCTGCCATCTCCCTTGGAAAAGGAAGAGGCAGCCTCTATATCCCTTATTCTGTTTTAGAGTCTGTCAAAGCGGCTCTGTCATAGGACAAACTTCTCGATGACTTCGGCAATGGCATCATGGTTATTGTCATTTTCTGTGACATAATCTGCCACTGCCTTTGCCTCTGGGATCGCATTCTTTACTGCAACACCGATATGTGCTTCCTGTATCATACTGATATCATTCTGCTCATCTCCGACTGCTATGGTTGCATCCATCGGCATGTTTAAGATCTTTGTCAGCTCCCGGACACCAGTCGCTTTACTGATTCCACATGGACAATACTCCAGATATTGTTTGCATGAGAAGAAACTTGTACATTTTCCTTTTTCCCAGCTTAAATTATTCTTCTGGAACCGGACAAGACGATCTTTTTTGTCCAGTTCAATGAGCAGTACTTTTTGTGGTTCTTCTTCCAATACATCCAGCACATTGTCTGCAAGTTTATAGCTGATGCGGGAACGCTTTATGTAATAATCCAGCTCCTTCGCATGTTTTGTTGTTATCACATCCGTATTATTATAAGTCTGGATATAAAGTCCGGCTCTCTTTGCTCTCTCAAAAAGCTCCTGCACAACATCAACGGGTATGGAACGTCTTAAAAGAACACGGTCTGCAGCACAGTCATACAATACAGCTCCATTAAAGGCGATCATATAACATCCCGGTACTGTCAGCCCCAATTCTCTTACAACTGCCCGCCCGCTCTCGACCGGACGCCCCGTGGCAAGTGCAATATAATGTCCCTCCTGCAGCATCTTGCGGATGGCTGTTGCATTTTTCTCACTGATCGATTTGTCATCGCATAAAAGTGTCGCATCCAAATCTGCAAATAAAATTTTGTGGTTCATAAGCTCTCCTTTTTTGCGCATTCTCCCCTGGCGCTTATTCTACCGGTTCCGCAGGAATAAATACCCGCTCCCGATAAACATGTTCCTGCTTGGGCACTGCTGCCAGTGCCTCCTCACAGAACTGTTCCTGTGAATCGACAAGTACTTTTCCTCTTTTATCTATTTTCTCATAATTTCCGTCAGATTTCAAGATGTGTGCCTTCATATTGTCAGATAATTCCACCTCAAGAATGTGTTTTACATCTTTTTTCAGTTTTTCATCTAATACCGGGAACAATATTTCCACCCGTCGGTCCAGATTACGCGGCATCCAGTCCGCACTTCCCATATAAACTTCCTCTTCCCCGTCATTGTGAAAGATAAAGATACGGCTGTGCTCCAAAAAGTTGCCGACGATCGAGCGCACCTCGATATTTTCGCTGACTCCCGGAATACCAACCCGAAGGCAGCAGATCCCCCGTACCACAAGCTGGATCTTCACTCCTGCTGCCGATGCCTCATACAATGCTGCAATGATCCCCGGATCACACAGTGAATTCATCTTTGCCCAGATATAAGCAGGTTTTCCGGCTTTCGCATTTTTCATTTCTCTCTGGATCAGGCGCATGAACTTACCACGCAGCCAGATTGGTGCCAGTGCAAGCTCATTCCAGGAAAGTGGCTCTGAATAACCGGAAAGCATATTAAAGACAGCCGTGGCATCCTCTCCAATTCCATCATGACAGGTAAAGATACCGCAGTCGGTATATAATTTTGCAGTTGAGTCATTATAATTTCCGGTTCCTAAGTGAACATACCGGCGGATGCCGTCTTCTTCTCTTCTGACTACAAGTGCTATTTTGCTGTGTGTCTTTAAGCCCACCAGTCCATAAATAACATGACAGCCTGCCTGCTCTAATTTTTTTGCCCAGACAATGTTGTTTTCCTCATCAAAACGTGCCTTCAGCTCTACAAGCACGGACACCTGTTTTCCATTCTCGGCTGCCTGAGCCAGGGATGCGATGATCGGTGAATTTCCGCTGACACGGTAAAGGGTCTGTTTGATTGCCAGTACATCCGGGTCTTTTGCTGCCTGACGGATGAAATCTACCACCGGATCAAAGGTCTGGTATGGATGATGTAACAGGATGTCACCCTGCCGGATCAGATCAAACAGATTTGCCCCCGGCTCGATCTCCGGGTGAAGCTGCGGTTTGTATGGTTTGTAGCGCAGTTTGTCGTACCCTTCGAGTCCATACATCTTCATTAAAAAGGTCAGATCGATCGGTCCCTGAATTTCAAAAATGTCTTCCTCTGCCACTTTTAACTCTTCTTTTAAGAAACGGAGTAATCTCTCATCCATGCCCTCCTCTACTTCGAGACGGATGACCTCGCCCCACTGGCGCATCTTTAACTGTTTCTGGATCTCCTTCAACAGATCGGCTGCCTCATCCTCGTCGATCGTTAAGTCTGCATTTCGCATAATCCGGTATGGATATGCGCACTGTACCTCATAATTTAAAAACAGCTTGTCGATGTTCTTTTCAATGACCTGCTCTAAGAGAACAAATGCCGTCTCCTCTTCGTGTTCGGCAGGGATCGGGATCAGACGTGGCAATACACTTGGCACCTGTACGGTTGCGAACTCCACTTCCCGTTTGGCTGCCTTTTTCTCTTTTTCTGTCTGTTTTACGATCAGCGCTGCAATATTTAAGGTCTTGTTGCGGATCAGCGGAAATGGTCTTGACGCATCCACTGCCATTGGTGTTAAGACCGGATATACATTTTCCTCAAAATAGCGGTCAGCATATTTCTGCTGTTCCTCTGTGAGTTTCTCATAGGCATCGATAATGTAAATGCCATTCTGCCGCAGCAACGGAAGAAGGGAACGGTTATAGGTGCTGTACTGTAACTCGACCAGTGCTCTCGTTTTCTCATTGATCGCCTCTAACTGCTCGGTCGCAGTCATCCCTGCAATATCTTTTTTCCGGTAGCCCGCATGTACCATATCTTTTAACGATGCCACGCGGACCATAAAAAACTCGTCGAGATTGGAGGATGTGATACTTACGAATTTTAACCGTTCCAATAACGGAATGCTCTTGTCTCTTGCCTCGTTTAACACTCTTCCATCAAACTTTAACCAGCTTAATTCACGATTTTCATAATACTTTGGATTTGTAAAATCTGTTTTTTTGTCCATATGATTCTCCATTCCCTATACTCGTTTCTCTTTGATGACCGGTTTCACACAAAATACATTTTCAAAATAAGCGATCTTTCCATCAAACAGTGCTTTCTCCAATGCAATGTCGCCCTCTGTTTCGATCGTGATGATCAGTTCTTTTCCTCTCACTGCTGCACGCACGTTTTTAAACTTCTGCTTGTGGCTGCGATCCATCGCATTGGACAGACGTAAGATTGCGGATAATTTTGCCACGACCAGATAGCTTTCCTGATCCAGCTGATCGGCAAGTTCCTCATAGGATGCCAGCGGATAGGTATTGTATAATACCGCATAGGCAATGATCTGCCGCTCTAAGTGGGTCAGTCCGATGATCTCGGATGCCATGATGATATCATAGGAACAGTGCGGACCATTGGAAAAACTGATATATTTGCCACAGTCATGTAAGATCGCTGCGACCTGTAACAGCAGCCGTTCGCGTTTTCCCATTCCGTGTACCTTTTTCATGGTATCAAAGATGAGCGTTGACATTTTGGTCAGTGCATCAATATGTGGCGAATAGCTTAAGTAGCGGTTGGAAAGGCTTCTTGCCGCCGAAAGGATATCCGCATCAAAGTCATGTGCACTCCTGCAGATTTTTTTTCGCTCCGCATAATTGCAGGCAATTCCGTCGCTGACCGATGCGCCCGGTGCCCAGAGCTGTTTTGCTCCGATCCGCTCTGCCATACATTTGAATATGACCATGTACGGAACGATCAGCATATCCTTTTCATTGGAAAGTCCCAATGTCTCTGAGATCTCCTCTACATTCTTCTGGCTGAGTTTTTCCAATACTTCATTAAATTTTGAACTCTCTACCGTCTCATCCAGATTCTTTTTTACTTTTCCTGCGATCTCCGTAATATAATCGCCGATGACGATCAGATATTTGACCTTCTGTTCTTCCATATACATGGCATGGAAAACTGCAAGCTGTTTTTCTACCAGTTCCTCGATCTGAAGTTCGTACTGGGCAAGGTTGCTGCTCTTTCTGACCAGCTGTTCCTGCAATTTGATGGCTCCAATTCCAAGATGCTGTGTGGTCACTACTTTTCCCTCTGAGAATATCGTGATCTGCATACTGCTGCCGCCGACATCCACGACTGCTGCCCCCTGCTCGATCATCTTCTCGAAATTCTCACGCATCGCTACGGATTTATAGCTGATGAACCGGTGCTCGGAGTTACTCAATACCGTTACCGAAATGCCGGTACGGATCCGGATCTGATCTAAGACAAACAGTTCATTTTCCGCATCACGGATCGCTGCGGCGGCATATGCCTCATAGTCATCGACCCGATAGCCATCCATGATCTTGCGAAACTCCGCCAGGGTATCACAGAGCGTTTCCACCAGTTCATATCCGATGCTTCCGGTAGAATACGTGTCTCTTGCCAGCTCAATACGTGTCCTCACATAGTCGATCGTGCGGATGCCGCGTTTCGCGGATATCTCAAAAATCTTTAAGCTTACCTCATTCGAACCTATATATATCGCTCCAAAAGTATGTATACCCATTCTTTTCCCCCCTTTATCTACTGTCTTCCAAGAAGATAGTTAATAAACTGCTGTGCGGTTCTTCCAGAAAGTCCTCCATGGGATAATTCCCATTTGTTTGCCTCTGCAAAGAGTTCTTCTTTCGTCATATTGATCTCATTCTTTTCAGCAAGTGTTGCTACGATCTGCTCAAACTCTTTTTTATTTGGTGCGCCAAAATAAATGGTAACACCAAATCTGGCATAGAGAGAGAGTTTTTCCTGTACCGTATCCGAGGTGTGCATATCCTCTCTGATCTCCTCTTTGTCGGAGAAGGTCTCTCTTATGAGATGACGACGGTTTGATGTCGCATAGATCAACACGTTATCCGGTTTCTTTTCCAGTCCGCCCTCTATCACTGCCTTTAAGTATTTATATTCTACCTCAAATTCTTCGAAAGACAGATCATCCATATAGATAATGAATTTATAGTTACGGTTTTTGATCTGTGCGATCACATCATTTAAGTCACAGAACTGATGCTTATATACCTCGATCAGGCGCAGACCCTTTTCATAATACTGATTGGCGATTGCTTTGATGCTGGTGGATTTTCCGGTTCCGGCATCTCCAAATAACAGACAGTTGTTTGCCTCCCTGCCATTGACAAACGCCTCGGTATTATCGATCAGTTTCTGCTTTGCGATCTCATATCCGACCAGATCGTCCAGCTTCACATGGGCAATGTTTGTGATCGGAATGATTTCTGCACAGTCCTCACGGTGCTGGATACGGAATGCCTTATGCAGTCCGAATTTGCCCACACCAAACTCTCTGTAGAACCCGGTCACTTCATATAAAAACTGCTCGGCATCCTTACTCTGCTCTAACTTCTCAGTCAGTTCACAGATGCGCTCGCTGATCCGTTTATTAAACAGCCTGCCGCTCTGCTCCATGCTCTCATAATGTAAGATGGCATCGATACAGTCCACTTCATATGCTGCTGCAAACGCTTCAAAATCAAAATCGAACAGCTCTTTTATGATGCGAAGATCATGCAGGGCAAGCTGATTGATCGACCCCTCCACCGCACCGCGGATCTCACATGCCTTACTGTAGGCATTCTCGTTGTTGACCAGAATAAATGCCAGAAAATTGTGCCATAAATTTCCACGGAAGCCATGACTGACCGCAAGCTCTGAAAGCTGATTGAAGCACTCATAAAAAAGTGCCGCAAGGTCTTCTTTATTATAATATTCGTTTTTATAATTTTCCATGAGCCAGGTCATGTTATAAAACAGTCTTCCGTTTTCAAAATTTTTATATAAGATCAGATTTTTTGTACTTTGCATTTGTTTTCTCCATTCGTACGTCTAGTAATTTCCCAAAATCTTTAAACTGATGGTTTCTTCCTGCAATCCGCGCAGTGCATTCTGTACAGCTGCATCATTTAAGTTGCCATCAAAATCAATAAAAAACCGGTACTCCCAGTTTTTCCCCTGCACCGGTCTTGACTCGATCCGGTTCATGTTGATGCCATTATAGATGAAATGGGACAACATATGATACAGGGAACCACTCTCATGCGGGATCTCAAAGCAGACGCTGATCTTTCCTGCATCTTTTGCAAAGATCCGTTTCCCGGATACAATGATAAAGCGGGTTGCATTGGTCTGGTTGTCCTGGATCCCTTCTTCTAAGACTTTCAATCCGTAGATCTCTGCGGTCAGACTGCTCGCGATCGCTGCTTTATGTTTCTTTCCATCCTCTTTGATCTTCTGTGCAGACATCGCTGTATTTTTCAAGCTGTGTTTTTCCCACTCTCTGTGCCGCTCCAGATATCTGCCACACTGCATCAGTGCCTGTGGATGGGAGTAGACATCGGTAATGTCAGAAAGCTCTGCATCCGGAAGTCCAAGCAGTGCATGGTTGATGCGGATGATCTGTTCTCCCACGATACAGTTGTCATATTCTACCATCAGATCGTAATTTTCTGACACGATCCCTGCGGAGGAATTTTCGATCGGTAAAACCGCATAATCTGCCTCGCCGCTCTTGATCGCCTCCATTGCATCCCGCCAGGTCTCCACATGGTAACTGTCAGTATGCTCTCCAAAATATTCCCGTAAGGCAAGCTGGCTGTATGCGCCCTCGGTTCCCTGGAACACAATGCGTGCCTTTTTATAATCTAATTTGTCTACTTCTGTGAAATCCGGTTTCTCATAAATGCCATGTGCAGTCATAAGCTGATACTGGCGTTTGCGGCTCATCGACATGATCTGTTCGAACAGCTCTCTGATGCCATGCCGGTTAAATGCACTCTCTCCCATTGCCGTAAGGGTACAAAGTTTACTCTCTTCCCGCTCCTTATCGAATACCTTTTTGCCCGTCTTAATCTTATACTCTGCTACCTCCGCCGCAATCTTCATGCGCTCCTGGTACAGCGATACCATCTGTTTATCTATCACATCGATCTGATCCCGTAATTCTTTTAAATCTTTCATATTTTCCTCACTTCTTCTCTATTGCGAACCTAATCTTTCGACATATTATAATAACTATATTACATTAACGTGTGAATATCAAGACACCCTTGCAAGATAATATACAGAAATGTTATACTTTTATCAGAAATAAAATGTTTTTTAAGGGGGCTTTTTATGAAAAAGAAAATTATCGTGATCACCATTTTTCTGCTGGTGGTTGCCGTTATAGCAGGATTGGGTATTTCCCAATATCTCAGTAACAAACCAAAATATAATACCAGCTATGTCAATGGCAATACTGCCGGCAATCTCTACGGTGCCGGGCTGTTCTGTGAATACGGCGATACCATCTATTTCTCCAATCCGTCCGACGGCGGCACCTTATATGCGATGAAGACCGATGGAACCGGATTGACCAAGCTGTGTGATGATGTTGCTTCTTTTATTAATGTGGATGAACATTACATCTATTATGTCCGCAACAATGCCGCATTCGGGTCTGATTTTTCTTTCCTGCAGTTCAATACCGACAGCCTTTGCAGGATCGACCATGACGGAAAACACACGGTGGTACTGGACGACGAACCATGTATGTACGCTTCCCTCTTCGGGAACTATGTGTTCTATCTCCAGTATGAAACACAGACCGCATCTTCGCTCTGGAAAGTTAAGATCGATGGAACAGAAAAAACAAAAGTTTCCTCGGATCCTTATCTGACCTGCGATGCCATGGGACAGTATTTTTATCACATCGGTACAGATGGTCAGATCTGGCGTTATGACACGGTCTCCTGCAGCACCGAAGCGATCTACAATGATAACTGCTGGATGCCAACGGTCCTTGCCAATGATGATGTCTATTATATGGACTGCAGTGACAACTACAAACTGACAAAAGCAAATCTCTCCGGTGGCGAAAAAGTCCATCTTGCAGAAGACAGACTCGATTCTTATCTGCTCTGCGGAGATTACATCTACTTCCAGCGCAGCAGTGAGACTGACCCTGCCCTCTGCCGCATCCGCACCGACGGAAGTGATTATCAGGTAATTGCCAAAGGTGTTTACGCCGATCTCAATGCGACTTCCAATGATGTTTATTTCAGGGATTTCCACACCAGCACCATGTACCGCACGCCGATCAGTGATCCTGGTACGGTAGAAATCTTTCAGCCGTAATACAATGCGCCATGCGAACGCCCTATTATGAAAAAGTGGCTGGCGCAGTGAAAGACTTTACCGTGTATTATTTTGACTTGAGAAATTTGTTTCTTTCACTTTCCTGAAAAAATAAATCTCATCATTCGTCTCAAAAATCCGGAATTTTATAAAAGCGTTTCTGAAAAATATAATTAGCCCTGTTCTTTCGGAAAAAGACAGGTCACATTCTTTCAGAAACGCTTTTAAAATTCTCGGATTTTCCTCGAAACCATGATGAAATTTATTTCTCAGGAAAGTGTATTCAAAAACTTGTTAAAATCAAAATAATACACCTAATATTCTTTCACTGCGCCAACCACTTTTTTATTATTGTGGCACATTTTATGCGAAATCAAACAGCGATAACTGATTGGATTCCGGCAGGTCACCGAGCAGTCCTAAATCTCCCATCAGGTCGATCACGGTCTTGGTTGCCTTCGTCCTCTGTCTGAAATCATCTCTTGAGAGGAATTTTCCGTCTTTTGCAGCCTCCGCAACCGCGATCGCCGCATTGTCTCCCATTCCATCGATCGTGTTGAGTGCCGGCATCAGTTTTCCATCAATGATCTGGAAACGATCCGGTTTCGCCCGATAGATATCGATTGGCGTAAACTCAAACCCTCTGGCGTACATCTCCTGTACGATCTTCATATCACGGTAGACATCCTGTTCCTTTTTGGACAGACTGTCTTTTCTGCGCTCATAGTCTTTCTGGAAATACGCAAGACGCTCTTTTCCCTGACACATGATCTCATAGCTGAATCCCGTCGCACGGATGGAAAAATATGCCGCATAATAGGCAAGCGGATAATATACTTTACAATATGCGATACGCCATGCCATCATAACGTAGGCTGCCGCGTGCGCTTTCGGGAACATGTATTTGATCTTAAGACACGACTCGATATACCACTCCGGCACATTGTGCGCACGCATCTCGGTCTTCCATTCTTCTTTTAAGCCTTTTCCTTTTCGAACCGACTCCATGATCGTAAAGGACTGCTCACTGTCGAGTCCCATCTGGATCAGATAGATCATGATATCATCACGCGTACAGATTGCAGTAGAAATGGTTGCCAGTCCCTGTTCGATCAAAGTCTGTGCATTTCCAAGCCATACGTCTGTACCATGGGACAGACCGGAAATACGGATCAGATCTGAAAATTCCTGCGGCTTGGCATCGATAACCATCTGCATCGCGAACTCGGTACCAAACTCCGGGATACCAAGACATCCTAACGGAATGCCATTGATATCCTCCGGCGTTACGCCCAGTGCCGATGTATTTTTAAATAGGGACATTACCGATTCATCATCCAGTGGGATCGTCGTCGGGTCAATGCCGGTCAGATCCTGTAACATACGGATCATGGTCGGATCATCGTGTCCGAGAATATCAAGTTTTAACAGGTTGTGGTCGATCGAGTGATAATCAAAGTGCGTGGTGACTGTTGCCGTTGTCATATCATTTGCCGGATGCTGTACCGGGGTAAAGGTATTGATCTCTTCTCCCACCGGAAGTACGACGATACCACCCGGATGCTGTCCGGTTGTCCTTCGCACGCCCACGCAGCCCTGCACGATACGGTCGATCTCGCAGTTCCGTTTGCGGATACCACGCTCTTCGTAATAATTTTTGATGTAACCAAATGCGGTCTTATCCGCCAGTGTTCCGATCGTTCCTGCACGGAACGTCTGCCCATATCCGAAAATAACCTCACAGTAGGCATGTGCCTTACTCTGATATTCTCCCGAAAAGTTTAAGTCGATATCCGGCTCTTTATTTCCCTTAAATCCCAGGAATGTTTCAAATGGAATGTCAAATCCGTCTTTTACCAGCTTTTTGCCACAGACCGGACAGATCTTATCCGGCATATCACAGCCGCTTCGACCGGAAAATGCTTTTACCTCCGGTGAATCAAAATCGCTGTATTTACAGTTCGGACAACGGTAATGTGCCTGCAGGGGATTTACCTCTGTGATACCGGACATCGTTGCCGCAAAGGACGATCCTACCGATCCACGGGAACCTACCAGATAACCGTCCTCGTTCGATTTCCATACCAGTTTCTGTGCAATGATATACATAACCGCATATCCATTGGAAATAATGGAGTTTAACTCTCGGTCTAACCGTTCCTTTACGATCGATGGCAGCTCCTCGCCATACATGCTGTGCGCTTTGGTATAACAGATGTCACGTAACATCTGGTCTGAATTTTCAATGACAGGCGGACATTTATCCGGTCGTACCGGTGCTATTTTTTCACACATGTCTGCGATCTTGTTCGGATTTGTTATGACAACTTCTTCTGCCTTACTGCTGCCCAGATAAGAAAATTCTTCCAACATCTCCTCTGTCGTATGCAGGTAAAGCGGAGCCTGATCATCCGCATCCTTAAATCCCTTTCCTGCCATAATGATGCGGCGGTAAACCTCATCCTCCGGGTCAAGGAAATGCACGTCACAGGTTGCAACTACTAACTTGTTAAATGTCTCGCCCAGTTTTACGATACGGCGGTTAATGTCCTGCAATTCCTCAATGCTGCTGATCGACTCCTTGTCACTGCGGATCATAAACTCATTGTTTCCGACCGGCTGTATCTCTAAATAATCATAGAATTTTACCAGACGGATAATTTCTTCCTCCGGTCTGCCTCCAACCAGGGCACGGTATAATTCTCCTGCCTCACAGGCAGAACCGAGTAACAGTCCCTCGCGGTATTTGACAAACTCACTTTTGGGTACTCTTGGTCTTTTGTTGTAATAAGTCAGATGTGACATGGATACCAGACGGTATAAATTGATCCTTCCGATATCATTAGTCGCTAAAATGATCGCATGGTAGGTTGGCATCTTCATAATTGCCTCTTTGGAGGAACTTCCCATCTGGTTGACTCCATCCAGATTTTCAATGCCACGCTCTTTTAACATCTGGATAAATTTGACAAAAATCTCTGCCGTACAGCCTGCATCATCGACTGCCCGGTGATGATTTTCCAGGGAAACACCAAGTGCTTTTGCCACCGTATCCAGTTTAAAACGGTTCAGATTCGGAAGCAGGATACGTGCCAGTGCCACCGTATCAATGATTGTAAAATCATTTTCGATCTGCTGTCTCTCAC
>JBNMKU010000045.1:0-18360 GCA_050874505.1 Roseburia sp.
GGCAAAAACAAAATGGATGCCTCCTGTAAAATACAGAGAAGCATCCATGATGTCCGCCTAACTTATAAATATGTGTCCAGGACTTTGGGTACATATCATGGCTCACAGCGATTTTTTTATAATTCCGCCAATGTCTGTAATGCACTTCCTGTCAGAACCGGACGGCAATGTTCTCTGAAAAATGCCCCGGTGGCAGGTGTATAAGTCTGTTGCTGCGCATATTCGGATAAAATATTGCAGACCTTGTTGAATGTCTCTGGCGACTGGCTGCTCTTGCTGACCAATAGATAATATCTATGATTTGCCACATTCTGATAGAGATCATTCGATCCTGTATAAAATCCCTTTAAAATGTGTGCCAGACGGGTAAGCTCTCCAAAATCCTGAAAAACAAAAAGTTTCGTAATGTCTACAAGTACATTTACCGGAATTTCCTGTTTTTCTGCCTTCTCCTGTCCGGAGGAAGCGAAACTCTGTTCTTCCTGTTTACCTGGTGCTGCTTCCCTGTTCTGTTGTTTGAATAATCCTAAAATATCATCTGCACCCTCTGATGCCGTCTGATAATTACTATTTACCATATCTTCGTAAAGATCCTCTGGATCCGGGTCTGAAAACTTGGAAAATCTCGTGTCAAGTTCTTCCGGATACTCAACTTTGGTAATTACCAGAATAATGGTATCTGCTGACAGCGGGATTGCCTCGATCATCAGTGGGATATCATCAGCCTCAAAACCAAATTCATATGCTGCCTGCTGCATCATATCGCGAAAAAGCATCTTCGCCTTCTCCGTACCATATGCAAGCTCGCTCAGTTTGATCTGGCGTTCTGCCAGGTCCTCTCTCGTCAAGGTACAGCGAATCTGGTTATCATTTACTTTTTCTATTTTCATACAATCACTTCCTTCATCCGGAAAACCTTGTAAACTTACACTCATTATAAACAAATGCCATCTTGATGTAAAGTATACCAATGATTAAATATTTCTAAACCATGCTTTCCAGTAAAATTTGTTTCCATTTTTGTGAACTTTTCACAAAATCTTACAAAAGACATTGCCTTTTAAATCCACCTGTGTTATAAAATATGCGTGAGATGCGAAACTGACACGCTTCGAAAGGAGCGGTATCGCATAGAAGAAAATATTTTGTTTGGCAAATATCGGATTATTTCCACTCTTGGTACCGGCAACAGCAGTACCGTCTATCTTGCCCGACATCTGAAACTGAAGGTCTATCGTGCCATCAAGTGTATCCCCAAAGACACGGCAGATACATCTTCTATCTTTACAGAAGGCAGTCCGTACTCGGAAGCTTACCTTCTGAAAACTCTAAATCACCCAGGTATCCCCCTTATTTATGACGTTGATGAAGATGATACCTTTATCTATCTGGTCGAAGAATTTATCCAGGGTGACTCATTAGAGGATATGATCCTCTATCCAGAACACAACATTTCACAGGAACTGATTTTAAAATACGGCATCCAGCTTTGCGATATTTTAGATTATCTGCATCATATTGCTCCATACCCTATCCTGTATCAGGATCTAAAACCAGAGCACATTATAGTATGTGGAAATCAGCTCAAATTAATCGACTTTGGCATTGCCTCATTTTTTACCGGTTCTGGACAAAATTTCCAAAAATACGGAACAGACGGCTTTGTGGCACCGGAAGCATATCTTGGACATTCCATACATCCTGCTTCTGATATCTACAGTCTTGGAAAAGTACTTTCCCTGATGGCAGATGCTGCACCTGCTCCCTGTTCCCCACAACTTTTAGACACGATCCAGACAGCCACCTCTTTTGACGAAGAAAATCGCTATCAGAGTGCTGCTGAATTAAAAGAAGCCCTGATCAAAGTCAGGGACATGGCAGCTTTTCACTCTGCTGCCACAGATACAGCGTGTCAGCATTCTTCACATCTCATCAGACAGATTGCCGTACTCGGCAGCAGACCCGGAGCAGGTGCTACGCATTTTGCAGTTTCACTTGTAAGCATTTTAAACCATAACAGATACAACAGTCTTTATCTGTCCAAAGAACAGGACGAACCGCTTTTTGCCATGACATCATCCGATGCTCTCTGGCATGAAACGGATGGCATTTATTACCACGGAGCCTTTGCAGGGATCCCGGACTATGGAGCCGGCATTGACTGCCCTCTTCCAGGGAATGCTCTGCTGGTAACAGATTATGGGGATCGGATAAAAGAATGTCTCCACTCACAAAAGGAAGATCTGATCTTTCTTATCTTAAGTGGAAGCATCTGGGATATACCGGATGCACTTTCTTTGATCCACAGCTTTCCATTACCGGAAAAGCTCATTCTCATCTGCAATTATAATAACAAAAAAGCTGCAAAAAAATACGCAAAGCTTTTAAAAATGCCTGTCTATTGCTTTCCGGTCAACTGTAATCCTTTCCGCGTTACCGCAAAATGTGAAAGGTCTGTTATGCAGATCATTGAACGAAAGGAGGTTGATACTCATTTTCGGAATCGAACGAAATGGAACAAAATCCCATTTTATCATTGGCATCACCGGCTGTTATTCCGGCGCGGGCGCCACACATCTGGCAATCGCCCTGGCAAATCTATGTGGCTCTAAATACAAAGCCGCCACAGCTTATCTCGAATTTCATAAGCGGGACGAAATCCGTCTCCTTATGACGGATGCCACTTTACCCTACGCACAGAAAGAAAATCGCTGTCGCACTTATTTCCGCATCCATGATGTGGATTATTATCCAGCTACCGGAAGCGACGAATTTCCTGCCTTGTTAAATCTGGGCTACCGTTATCTGGTGCTCGACTTTGGCAGTCTAAGCGAAGCGGATCTTACTGAATTTCTGCGCTGCGATAGGAAGATCATCATTGGGAGCGTAGCACCCTGGAAAATGGACAATTTCCGGAACTGTCAGAAGCTGCTTAACCAGAAAATATCTTCAGGAGAAGGCTGCATCTATCTTATGAGAACGGGAAAGCCTCATACATTTCACAGCATTTCCGGTCGTTCTCCTATCGTGTTACGCAAAGTTCCGTTGATCCAAAATCCATTCCGAATCGAAAAGGAGCTGTTTCCTGTTTTGCAGGAACTGCTCGACTAAACTTATCCGGTATCACGTATGCCTGCATCACATGGTGCGGCATCGTTTACCTGACATCTCTTGGGGAAGATGTCACACTATGATATATCACACTGTAACCAGCGGATTCCTTTTGGAATAACAGATATGGGGGATAACAATGAATGAACACTTAGAAAAACTTTATCTGGAGCTTTCCACTTTGGAAAACCAGGGGATCACCATCTGGCTGGAAGGTTCCAGAAGTGATTCCAGACACATAGCGAAGGAACTTTGCATTCACGAGGAAACCTCATATATGAGGGACTATATTTTTGATCAGGGGGTGTTAAAAGAAGTACATTTTGACAAAATAAAAAAAGACAACAAATAATCAACTCAAAAAACAAATCAAAATAAAACGAATCCAGAAGGTGGAACAGCTCTCAATGCCCACCTTATCATTAGGAATATTGTTTACGAACTTGCATAGAAAAGAGATTTTTTGGAAGTGCGCCATTTGATGTTTCAAATGGCTGCACCTCCAAAAACTAATTCAAATACCTTTGAATTTACAGCTTCTTATGCTACAATAGGTTGGTACATTTGATACCATGACCTATTTTTAAAGACAGAACACCATAAGAAGAAAGGATTTTCATAATGAAGAAAAAAATAGTTCCTTTTTTAGCTGCAGGAGCCCTCATCATCGTGGTCCTGTTATTTATGTTTTTGAGCAGTCTGATTGAAAAATATACGCCAACCAAAGACCGCCAGGAACTTTCTGACTATTACGCCTTAACCTCTGAGGATGAGGCTGCCATCGTATTAAACGATGAAGTCATCGAAACAAAGGGACGTGTGATAAATGGCGTTGTTTATCTGGATTATAATTTCATCCACGATAACATCAACAGCCGCTTTTACTGGGATGCCAATGAAAATAAACTGCTGTATGCAACACCAACTGACCTGATAACTGTCAATGCGGAAAGCGACACCTACACCATCACAAAGGATTCGCAGTCCTTTGGACATACCATTGTAAAAGCCGATGCTTCTACTGCCTATGTTGCGATCGATTTTGTAAAACAGTATTCGGATTTTTCCTACACAATATGTGAAAATCCAAATCGCATCTTACTTACCACGCAGTGGGGCGAATACAACGTTGCTTCCCTGAAAAAAGCGACAGAGCTCCGCTATCAGGGCGGCATAAAAAGTCCGATCCTTGCTGATCTGGATAAAAGCACGGTCGTAACCGTACTGGAACCAGATGAAACCTGGACGAAGGTAATGACCGAGGACGGTATCATCGGGTATATCAAATCAAAAACACTTGGTTCGACCTCAACAGAAACCGCAACAAGCGATTACGTTGCAGAGGAATTTACCCATATCAAAAAGGATTTCAAGATCAATATGGCATGGCATCAGATCACGAATGCTGATGCCAACAGCAGTTTATCCTCTGTGCTTCAAAATACGAAGGGGATCAATGTGATCTCCCCGACCTGGTTCTACCTTAATGACAATAATGGAAACATTGCAAACCTTGCCAGTTCAAGCTATGTGGACTACTGTCACCAGCATGGCATTGAAGTATGGGCACTGGTCAGCAACCTGGAAAATAAAGATGTAAACTCCACGGAAGTTTTAACCTATACCTCACGGAGAGAAAACCTGATCAACAATCTGATCTCCGCAGCGATCCAGTATAACTTAGACGGTATCAACGTCGATTTCGAATCGCTCAGCTCCGACGTCGGAGACGGCTATATTGAGTTTATCCGTGAATTATCACTCAAATGTGCAAATAACGGTATTGTTCTTTCGGTTGACAACTATGTTCCTACCTCCTATACCGCTTTTTATAACCGCGCCGAACAGGCACTGTTTGCCGATTATGTCGTCGTCATGGCATATGACGAGCATTATGCCGGCTCCGAGGAAGCCGGTCCGGTCGCTTCGATCGGTTATGTCAAAGAGGGCGTTGCAAATACCTTAAAAGAGGTTCCTGCCGACCAGATCATCATGGGTATGCCATTCTACACCCGTGTCTGGATCGAGACACCAGTTTCTTCCGATGCTGCTTCCGAGACAGCAGACACTGCTGAGTCTTCCACTGAGGAAGTCACCGTGGAGGACGGCAGTTCTGACAGTTATACCTTATATGAGCTGACCACATATGCAACAAATATGTCCGAGATCCAGAATCTGATCAGTGCAAACGATGCGACACCGGTCTGGTCTGAGGAAGCCGGTCAGAATTATGTGCAGTACGAAAATAATGGCGTCATCTACAAGATCTGGATTGAAGACGCGCTTTCCCTCGAAGAGAAGTTAAAAGTCTTACAGTCAAATAACCTGGCTGGCGGATCTTTCTGGAAACTTGGTCTGGAAAGTGCTTCCGTATGGGATACGATCATCAAATACATCAACTGATCTGACAAAAATCAGTTTCATAAATTCCGGAATTTGCGAATATTTTATGATAAGCAAATGTCCGGAATTTTTTTATGAAAAAAAAGTCAGAACTTCTCATGGCAGTCACTTTGATCGCCACTGCCTTTTTCCTTGCAAAGCAGGGAACCGTTTTTGTCGGAAACAGTAACGTGAAAGAACAGAATACCTGTATCGTTATTGATGCCGGGCATGGTGGCAGCGATCCGGGAAAAGTAGGATGCAATGATGCGCTCGAAAAAGACATCAATCTCGCACTCGCCCTGAAGCTAAAAGAAGCTTTTGCCGACGATGATCTCGACATTGTTCTTACAAGAGACACCGATACCGGTCTCTATACAGAAGAAAGCACGAACAAAAAAGCTGAGGATATGCAGAACCGCTGTAAGATCATTACGGATGCCAATCCCTGTTTCACCGTCAGCATCCACCAGAACAGTTACCCTTCCCCGGAGATCAAAGGTGCGCAGGTCTTTTACTATGGACAGTCTGCCGGAGGGAAAGAGCTTGCAGCCATTCTTCAAAAAACACTGATCGAACAGGTCGACCCTGACAACCACCGCGAAGCAAAAGCCAACGAGAGCTATTATCTGCTCAAAAAAACACCCACACCTACCGTAATTGTAGAATGTGGGTTTTTAAGTAATCCGGAAGAAGCAGATCTGCTCCTTACAGATGAATATCAGGAAAAACTGGTTGCTGCACTGCATTCCGGGATCATGGAATATCTTAAGACACAGACTGCATCCACTCCCTGATCGTTCTTCTACAGCAACCATCTGTTAAATCCTTTTTTATAATGTTTCTTTGATATTTTTGATAAAGCTCTCTGCAATATGATACAGGCGTGAGGTCTGCACTTTATAGCCCTCACTCTCCGGCTCCTGTGCATTGGATGAATCTGCATGAACCCCATACATACCATTGGAGAAATGGTTCAGATCCAGATCATCCAGATAAGCACTGTGCAGATCAAGTACTGTATCATCCTCCCCGGCGAGCTGCTCTGCCAGACTGGTAAGTCCGTGTTCTAATAATTCCTGGGTCTCTCTGCTGTCCGTTGCAACAAGTCCCTGGATGCCGTTTTCTTTTGCCTGGAAGGTTGCTGCGATCTTGCCGCGCAGCTCGCTGTCCATCATAATATCGACAATTCCTTTCTTGTCAACACCGCGGACGATCTTGACGGAGACATTCATCATCTCATCATTTACCATAACCGGTACACAGTACTGTTCGTCTTTTGCCAGCATACTGCTTACGGAAAGCTGTGCAGATAACATACGCATCTCTCTGATGTCAACGCTTGTCACATCATCACTGTTTATCATGGTCTTCATCACGTTCTCTGCCAGTTCTCCCAGCTTCTCCTGTGCGATCGCCATGTCAACCGGTTCGGAAACAGCCTCTCCGAACTCTTCTAACAGTTCTTCTTTGATCTGCTCTAAGTCCTCTGTTCCGACCTTCTCGTCTGCATCCTTTACACCGCTTCCGAATATCTTGCGGAACATCTGGTTTCTGTTATTGACCAGCTGTTCCATTGCCAGCACATTTGACATCGTATTCGGAATATCATATTTATCCAGTACCTGATAGATATCCTCTGTCACATTGGCGGCCTGCTCCAACTCGGAAAGCTGCTCTTTTGCATAGGCATAGGTCTCTGCACCATTGTCTTCTACCTGTGCCAGTGCCTGTTTTAACTGTTCCGGTGTCATTGCTTCCCAGTCCGGGGTCTGCTGCAATACATTCTTTAATTTCTCCGGTGTGATCGTATCGAGAACATCCTTTAAGCAGTTCTGCTGATAAGCGGCTTCAATCTGGCTGGTGATAGAAGATGCCTGTTCGTTTTTCTCGACTCCGGCAAAGTTGTCATCTACCCCATATTCCATTCTGCCACTCTTCTTCTCTGAACGAACTGCCGTCAGGAGATTTTTCATGGTGAGTTCGGTTCCCTGATTTACCAAGGCTCCAATCGCAGCACCATCCGTATTTTCCACCTGGCGCATTAAACGGTAGATACCGATATAGGAACTGCGCTCATCCTCACTGATGGAATGGCTCTGCTCTAATTTCCACAGATACTCACTGTATTTTGCCGTATCTTCTCCTGCCGTGGTCTCTGATTTTATCTGCTCTGCCGTCTGGTTTAATTCGGCAAAATCCATCTGCAGTGGGTTGATGCCTCTCCGGATCATTTCCATTACAACGGATGGTGTCATATTCTTAAATGCTCTCTGCACTTCTTCATCGGCAGCTTTCATCTCTGTAACTGATTCTGCTGTGATATCCAGACCATTGTATCCTAAGATACGAACTGCACGACGGTTTTCCTCGGAGTTGTCCAGTTCCAGATCGGTAAGGATATCATCCACATTGCGGAATGCTTTCTGGATGGAATCTCCCAGATCTGCCCTCGGTGCTGTCATTAATGTCTCGTATCTCTCATTGGCACGCTCGAAGCTGTCCTTTAATGCGGTTCCGGCTTTGTGTACGCCATGGATCGTAGAGACATCTGCCTCTTTGGTACCCAGTACATATGCCGGCACATACTTGATCTCGGTTACCTGTCTTGTGATCTCTTCAAACCGGGATACATTTTCATCGGAAGTATCGATATTTTCCGATGCGAGCAGATTTTTATAATAGTTCTGCTCTAAGTTCTTTAATTCATCCACCAGCTCTTCCAATGGTTTCGTCTCGATGGAAATACCCTGCCGCAGTAACGAATAGTTTGCCTGTGCTGTCATGACCAGCCGGAGTTCTTCCAACTGACGTCTCGCCGTAATGAGGCTCAGTCCGTCTCTTGTGTATTCTCCTGTCGCACCGGCGGTCTGTGCCGCTGTCTCTCCCTGTGCCTCTGTGCCCTCTGTCGCACCGGAAGCTGTATCTGTTCCGACTGTTCCCTGCGCGGCAGAAGCTCCATCTGCTCCGGCTGTTCCCTGCACAGCAGAAGCTCCATCTGCACTGCCGGTGCCACCCTTTGTATTGTGCGCCGCATATGCTAAATTCTCCAGGGTCAGCTCCATGCCATTTTCAAGCACATAAGCAATATCCTCGTCGGTTGCCGATGCCACAAGTTCCTCAGCGCGTACCGCACGCTCTTCTAACGTATATCCGTCTAACAGCATGGCATCCTTGGGACGTCCGCCCTCTTCCACTGCGGTTGCGATACGGCTCATCATCTCTTCACTGTCTGTCGGGATCTGCATCTCGCTTAAAGCCTGCGCATAGGAGAGATTGTCTGGTGTAAGTGGAATATTATTTTCAAGCATCCATTTGCTCAGCTGCATTGTCTGGTCGTTCACTTCCAGACCGGCACTGCGGATCACTGCCTCAATCTGTGTATCAAAGGAAGTCGTATCAACAGGCTGTGCCGGCTGATAATTGGCGCTTCCACTGTATTCTGCCATGTAGATGTTTTCTACGGTTGGTTCCAGTTCATTATCCAGAAGATATTTTACTGCTCCCTCGGATGGACTGGTCAGGGAACCTGTCATGGCAAGGATCTCCATCGCATCCTGCACATTTTCTTTGGTCACTGGCAGATCTGCCCGATGAAATGCCTCGGTCAGCTGTCTTGCAAGCTCCGGGCTTCCTGCGATCGCTTCGATCTGGTCTGCACTCAGTTCATCTCCGAAGCAGGAGGTATCCACCCCCGCTTTTGCCAGCTCCGCCTTGATCTTATCTGTTACCGTGACGATCGTATTGGTCGTTGTCTCATCCAAGGAAAATCCCTGCTCCTGCATTTTGGCATAATCCTCTTCAGATGTTGTGTTGGCAAGCACTGCCATCTGATTTTTACGCTCGGTGGCATCCATTGCCTGTCCCTGCTCGATCTCATCTACAATTGTTTTTTGTTCATCCTTTGTCGGATTGAGATAGGTTACATCCCGTACATTGACCGAAGTCCCGCTTATCACACCTGTTTCACTGGTCTTTCCTGCATTTCCGAAAAGTCCTGCTTCTTTCGTCTCCCTGGTGCCGGATGTCTGCTGCATAAGCTCTACGATATTCTGATTCTGCTGATTTTCTACTCTCATACGGTATATCTCCTGTCTCATAAAGAATGGCACAGTTCATTCGTTTCATCGAAATCATTGTGCCATTCCAGCTAATGTTTCCTAGTTGATATATCGGTTACATCAGCACATTTATTAAGTTGTATCCGTCAAAATCTCTCGGATGACCATTTTCCTGTCATTAATAACGGAATACTGCTACTCCGTATGCCGGAAGCGGGTATGCAAACGAATACTTTCTTCCGTCGCACTCTTTTTCCTTTGCCTTATAGGAAAGTGGTCTCTCTGCTCCGCTGCCGCCAAACTCTGCCGCATCACTGTTTAAGATCAGCTTGTAAGTTTTCTTTTCCGGTACACCGACACAGTAATCCGGTCTTTCTACCGGAGTAAAGTTGCAGACAAATAACAGGTTGTTCTTTCCATCTTTACTCTTCCGGATAAAGCTGAAGATGCTCCGGTCTGCATCATTTGCGTTGATCCACTCAAAACCTCCCCAGCTGCTGTCCAATTCATACATTGCCGGATTTTTCTGGTAGATATGAAGCAGTTCTTTGACCCAGCTCTGAATATGAGCGTGATTTGGATTTTCCAGCAGATACCAGTCAAGCTCACGCTCCTCACTCCACTCCTGAAGCTGTGCAAAATCCTGTCCCATAAAGAGCAGTTTCTTGCCCGGATGCCCCATCATAAACGCATATCCGACCATCAGGTTTTTGAATTTATCGCCCTCTAATCCAGGCATTTTATTGATCATGGAACATTTCAAATGTACCACCTCGTCATGGGAAAGGACTAAGATATATTTCTCACTCTCATTGTAACTCATGGCAAATGTCATCTTGTGGTGGTTATCTTTCCGGAAATATGGATCTAACTTCATGTAGTCCAAAAAGTCATGCATCCATCCCATGTTCCACTTGTAGCTGAAGTTCAGTCCACCTTCTTCTACTTTTCCGGTAACCTTTGGCCATGCGGTCGATTCCTCTGCGATCATGACCGTTCCCGGATTTCTTCCTAAGATCAGGGTATTGATATGTTTAAAGAACTCGATCGCTTCGAGGTTCTTATTGTCTCCATACTGATTGCGGACCCACTGTCCTTCCTGCTTTCCATAGTCCAGGTAAAGCATGGATGCCACCGCATCAACACGTAGTCCATCTACATGGTAATGCTCGATCCATAACAGTGCACTTCCGATCAGGAAGTTCTTTACTTCATTTTTGCCATAGTCAAATATCTTTGTGCCCCAGTCCGGATGCTCTCCCTTTCTCGGGTCTGCATACTCATACAGGCAGGTTCCGTCAAATTCTGCCAGTCCGTGTGCATCTTTTGGAAAATGTGCCGGTACCCAGTCTAAGATGACTGCGATCTTGTGCTTATGACATTCATTGATAAAATGTGCGAAATCCGCCGGCTTTCCGTAACGCGACGTCGGTGCATAATATCCGGTCACCTGATATCCCCAGGAACCATCATACGGATATTCGGAAATTCCCATCAGCTCGATGTGCGTGTATCCCATCTCTTTTACATAAGGGATCAGGCGCTCCTCGAGATCCTTATAGCTGTAAAATCCGTCGTCCTCCCTGCCCGGATGGCGCATCCAGGAACCTGGATGTACCTCGTAGATCGCCATTGGCTGTGCATAGATATCGGAAACCTTTGCTCTTTCCTCCATCCATTTCTGGTCAGTCCATTTAAAATGATCGATATCTGCGATCGCAGATGCCGTTCCCGGTCGAAGCTCGGCATAATTGGCATACGGATCTGCCTTGTATAAACGTTTCCCATCTTTGGTCTCGATCAGGTACTTATACAGCTCTCCCTCTTCTATTCCTGGAATAAACAATTCATAGATCCCCATTGTCTCCGGCTGCAAACGCTCCATCTCATTTGCGGTCTCATCCCAGCCATTGAAACTTCCAATTACCCATACACGTGACGCATTTGGTGCCCACAGATCAAAGCAGACGCCACGGATCCCATACTGATCGGTAATGTGCGCTCCTAATTTACGATAAATATCATAATGTGTTGCCTGCCCAAATAAGTAACGATCCAGTTCAGAAAAATTAGCCATACCTTGCACCCCTCTTTACTTTATTTCTTATATTCCAAAATCCTTCTCCCGAAGAATAATGTAATCCTCCTCATCATACCTTCTGGAGGTAATGATGCTAAATGCCTTTTTCAACCCGCCTTTTTCCGACTTCGCAATGGCTTTATCCATGATCTCTTTTACTTCTGCCAGCGTTGTCGGCTTATCATATTTCTGGATATTGCTGAGGCTGTTGTAAAGTGCCAATACTCCCATTTCATCAATAGAATAACCCAGTTCCTTTGCATATGATTTTGCAAAGGTTACAAGCTCATCACTGGTAAAGATCGGAATTGTGATCTTCTCGGAAAACCGGGATGCAAATCCCACATCCTTACGCAATGCTTTTTCAATTCCTTTATGAGTATCTTCCATGATAACAAAAATACCGCTTGTATCACTTTCAAGCAACAGGGCAAGTGTGGTTGCTGCCTCTCTGGAAATGCCGCCTGCCTTCTCAATGATCAGACATCCCCCTGCCACTTTCTTTAGAAGTGTTGCAATGTCCTTATTGTTAAGCACAGAGGCTTCGATTTTTCCGATCCGTCCATTCGGACGTCCGGTCTCTTTCTGTAATGCCTTTACCATACTGGTTGCCAGCACTGTCTTTCCACTGCCGTTTCCACCCTGAATGATCATATTTCCGGTGGAAGCCGTTTTGCCTGCCAAAAGATGTCTTGCCGCACCTGTCATCGCCTGACAGATCTGCTCTTCCATTCCCTTGATCGGAACAAAATAGGTGAAAATCTCACGCAGTTCCTTATTCAGGGAAGTGATCGCTGTATAATTTGACTCTTCCTCCGGCTCTTTAATCTCCGGTAAGACCGTCGTCTCTCCAAGTGGAGGTATCTTCTGGGTCTGCTCCCGCAATGCCTGTTTGAGCAGATCATCCTCGGATGGGATCGGTTTCGTCAGCTGGCGCATCACTGCCGCTGAAAAATCTAATTCCTCTTCCGGGATTTCTTCTCCTGCAGTGGAAATTTCCGGCAGTTCTTCCGGCATAGTTCCGTCCTGCTCTGTCTCTGCAGTTTCAATCTGCGCTGCCTCCGCAGTTTCGCTCTGCTCTTCTTCCATAATTTCTTTAATATCCGATAATTCCGGCAATTCCTCGCCCTGCCCGGCTGTCTCTTCCATTGCAGGCTCACCCGGCTCTGACCGTTCGTCTTCCACTGCCTCGCTCTGCCCGGTTTCCATCATCTCTTCGATATCCGCTAGCTCCGGCAAAATCTCTTCTGACTCTGACATAGTTTCCGGCTCTGGCACAGCCTCTGGCATTGTTTCTGCTAAGACTGCTTCCTCTGACTGCAGCATTGTCTCTGGCATTGTTTCTGCCATTGCTGCTGCGTTTGGCTGCACCGCTGCATCCAGCTGCGCTGCGGCTGCAAGACATTCATCCATCTTGGCGTTTTCCATGGAAAGACGGTCGATCTCTTCCTGCAGGATCTGGTTCATGCTGACGACAACTTCTGCCGCCTTGCCGTTTTCGATGGAACCGTTATCTAAATACTGCTCCTCCAACAATTCTCTTGGGGTCAGTCCGGAATCAAGTTTTGGAATGATATCTGCCAGACGTTCCATAATGTCCCCGGCTTCCTGCAATGCACGCGCTTTGGCAGATTCTAATTTCCGCTGCTGTGCCTCCTGCATGGCAACCTCTGCCGCATGCTTGGTGCGCTCCCATTCTGCAAGGATCTCATCAATGCTCAGCTGTCCGGTGATCTGATGCTCGATCTGTCCACGCTCCGGAACAAACATACGGATCTGTCCGTCATAGTCTTCTGCCAGCAGTTCCTTGAAATTGATCTTTAAGGAATCATCGATCTCTTCGTCGGTCTCGATATGTTCCTGCCCTGTTTCTTCCTGTGAATCCTCTCTCGGAAGCTGCAAATATGGAATCTCTTCTACAAGCTTTTTGATGTTATCCATACTGTCATCCACAGTCTCTTTCTCTGTGGCTTCCATGATCTGCTGCATGCTCTTTTGCAGCTCTTCCTGTAAATTCTGCGTATTAAAACGCTCCGGTGAAAGTTTTACATCCGGTATCTGAACCGGTTCGCTCACGATCTCTCCGGAATCAAGTTCATCCTCCGGCCGTACTTCTACAACACCTTCCTGCTTCTGGCGGAACTGGCGGTATTTCTCCTCCTGAACCTTGGTCAACGGCTGATAAAGCATCTTAAGTTCCAATGCACGCTCTACATAAGGACCATCTCCAAACCATAAAACAAGTTCATCACAGGCATCCACGCACTGTTCACTCATCCCTGCTTTGTGATACAGATATGCAAGTTCGTATGCCCATTCCTCGGTATATTCCTGCTCTTTGAGTTCTTCCAATATGGCAATCTGTGTCTTAAGGTCAGCACCTTCCGCCTTACAGATCTCATATTTTAAAACATATTTTAAATTATCATGCGGTGCAATCTCGACAAATTCCTGATAATAATCCTTTGCTTCCTCGTAATTTTTCATCTTGATCGCAACTTTTGCCAACCGGTAAATGATCATCCTGCCGATCGGGGATCTGTCATATGCCATCAAAAGAATTTCCCGGCTCTCCTCATATCTGCCGGCATTCTCATATATTTCACCTGCTTTTACAAGTGCATTTACATTCTTAATTTTATTCCAGTTGATAGTATCTGCTATCGCGGCTGCGTTCTGATAATCTTTTTCCGCAGTCAGGGATTTCATCTGATCCAGCTTTAGTTTATATTCATATTTGTCCAATTTTGCCACCTCAGAACGTACTGTTTTCCTATTTATCGTGCTATCAGTTTATCATACGCACAAAATGATGTCAAAATTTATCGTTTTGACATCTTCTGCGCTTACACGTCAGCTTTTTCATGATCTGACATCCTTCTTTTCTTCTTCGGTGCCTCCTCATAGACAAGTTCATTTGTCTTCTTATCCACCCTCGTCAGATATATATATTCAGAGGTTTGATCGGAAAGTCCACGTTTTCTCAAAAAGTATGAAATACTGCGCTGTGCTATGTAATAGATCACTGCCATGATCGGCACTCCGAGCAGCATACCCGGGAAGCCCCACAGTCCGCCAAATACCATAATGGCAAATACTACCCAGAAAGAAGACAGTCCGGTTGAGTCGCCTAAGATTTTTGGTCCGATGATATTTCCATCAATCTGCTGTAAAATAACAATAAAGATCAGGAAATAAATACCCTTCATCGGGTCCTGCAATACAATGATCACAAAGGACGGGATCGCTCCGATAAATGGTCCGAAGAACGGAATGATATTGGTTACCCCAACAATGACCGCGATCAAAATCGTATCTGGCATCTTCATAATTGCAAGCACGATATAAGCGATCACACCAATAATCGCGGAATCCAATATCTTACCGGAGATAAATCCTCCGAAAATCTCATTGCTCTTTCGTACCGTCTCTACGATGATATTGGCACGAACCGGTTTAAAGATCGCATAGATCATCTTTTTGGCCTGTCCTGCAAACGTCTCTTTGCTCGCCATGACATAGACAGAAATGATCAGACCGATCAAAATATTTAGCATCAGCTTCACTCCATAGATCACTCCGCTTGTGATCGATGTAAGATAAGTCTGCACCTTGGTCAAAACATCCGTCTGCCAGAAATTCTCAATCGCATCCGTTCCCTTTTTGACCGCTTCCTCTACCATGTCGGACACCTCAGTATTGCCGTTTGTCACATCATCAACCCAGTTGGACAGGTTGTTGATCTCTTCCGGCAGCTTGCTTACCATGCTTTGGATACTCTGACTGATGGACGGTATAATCGCTGCCAGTAAAAGTACAACAATCAGCACAAGAAACAAAAGGGAACCAGCTATTGCAGTCGCACGTGCCGTCTTTTTCACCTTTTTCCTGTTCTTCATCCTCGGCTCCAAAAAGTGAGTCAGATGCTTTTCCAAAAACTTCATGATCGGGTTTAACAGGTATGCGATCACAATCCCTATCGTGATCGGTTGTAAGATCACACCTAAATGTTTCCAGAAATCTGCAAAACCGTTATAGCGGTATATCATAAAGAAAAATAACGTGCAACAGCAGAATGTAATAAAGATTACCAACGCTATTATGATGTACTGTTTCATATCCCATGTATTTGTCTTCTGTTGTGTTTTTTTTTCTTTTTCGTTGTCCAAAAACTGTCCCTCCATTCATCCTATATGTGTTACAAACATTATACCGCATTCCATTCTGTTTGCATATTACAGAATGTGCAAAAATTCTTAAAACAATATAAAAACAGTAAAAAAGAAGATGCTTCTGCACTGCAAAAGCATCTTCTTTTTTCTGTTTAAATTGACTGTTTTAAATCCTTTGCAAGTTCATAAATGGCTGCTAAGATCTCCTGTGTTTCTCTCATATCATTTACCGTGTTTTCGGAGGTTCTCAATCCCTCATTGGATGAGGCTGCAACCTCTTCACTCGTAGCTGATAAATGTGTAATGTTGTCCGAAATAACACTGGTACTTTGTAAGATATCCCCAACAACCTTCTCACTGGTTGAAATGTTTCTTGACAGTTCTTCCACTTCTTCATTAACCTTCTGAAATTTTTCTCTGGTATTTTCAATCAGTTCGTTCTGTCTTGCAACGGAATCCACTGAGTTTTGTGCACTGTCTGTCACACTCTTTGTATCCTGCATCAGTTCCTGAATAATAGAGGTAATATTATTGGATGCTGTCTGTGTCTGCTCGGAAAGCTGTCTGATTTCCTCTGCTACAACAGCAAATCCTTTTCCGGCTTCTCCTGCACGTGCTGCCTCAATGGAAGCATTTAGTGCGAGCAGATTCGTCTGACTGGAAATGTTTAAAATGGAACCAACAAACCCCTGTACCTCTTCGACTCTTTCATTCAGACGGCTGATAACCTCTACGGTTGCACTGCTCGCCTGCGAAACATTCTGTGCCTGTTGATTCAGCTCGTTTACAACTGCCGCACCCTCTGCAACCGTAGTGCTTGTTACCTTTGAAACTTCAATCATTTCCTGGATACTTGTTTCTACTGCGTCTGTATGATCCTGGATCTCAATACACATATCTGCCTGCTTCTGGATCGCCTGTGCAGTACTGTCTGTACTGTCTGCAATATCCTTCATTGCATTGTTGCTTGTTTCAATGCTGGAATGCAGCCGGTCAAGCATCTTGGAAGCAGAATCGAAATGTATCATAACATTTTCGGCAACGACCGCCATTTTTTTATTGCTCTCTTCCTGTTTTCCTGCCGCATCAGTAATGACCTGCATATTCTCCGCATTAAACTGGATCAGAAGCTTTACCACACGAATTGCTGCAAATGATACTAAAACAACAACCAGCAGAGACAAAACCACTGCCGTCTGTCCAGCACCGTTCAAACTTCCATAGCTTATCACTGCTTTAATAAGGTTCGCGCAAAATATGATTGCTACACCTGCTACAATCAGCTTTTCACTTAAAAATGCCATTGCTGCAAATAAAATTGGAAATGCGTACGCGTAGGTACCTGCTGTAGAATTCACAATAGTAATAATAAAGATCGCCGTTGCTGCTGTACTTAAAATGATGACCGATCCTATCTGTTCTCCACGTTTTGTCAGATAGGTCGCAATTTCTATTACCAACGTGATCGCTGCCACTGCTACCTGCAGATAGGTCTTCCAGTTGGCTCCATCTTTCGATGTCAGCACAAATGCGCCTAAAGTAAGTAGAAGATACGCCATAATAAATACAATGATTGGGAAAACTGTTCCATTTGCTCTTTTAATCTGTTCTTTTGTCATACTTTTCTCTCCCGGATACTCTCTTCCTGTCCGTAGACATTCAAAATTGTTTCTAGTTCTATAGTAACAGAATCCGGTATATTTTCAATATTTTTTTATAAAATTAAAAAATTTTCTTGTATTTTTTGACGTATCTCTGCCTTTTGGGGTCGTTTTTTCTTTTTTGATCAGCCCCTATAGTAATTGATCAGGCATCCTTTTAAAATGATCTCTCTCTCATCATCGGTCATTGCACCAAGTTGTAAGGTAAATTCTTTTAATCCGGTTCCGTCTACCACATATGCTTTCAGCTCGGAAGCTTTCTCTTCGACTGCTTTTCTGATGTCCGGAATAAACAAATAATCCAGGTTTTTAAACGGAAGTTCTCCCTCTGGAATGATGAATGGAAGCATACCCCAGTTGATCAGGTTAGAGCGATAACGCTTGGTCGCATATTCATTGGCAATGTTTGCCCAGCCGCCTAATACCTTCTGGCAGGATGCAGCCTGTTCTCTCGCAGAACCATCGCCCGGTTTTACCGCAAAAATGGTACTTCCGAAACCAAGCAGTCCCTTTGCATGGTCTTCTTTGAAGTTCTTGTCCGGGAATGCCTTTGTAATGGCTTCCATGACCGGTTTTAATTCCTCAACAGCCTCAACCGGACAGTTGCCCTCTTCCAATGCCTTCTGTGCTTTCTGGATCTCTTTGGCACGTCCAACATACTGAGGATCTTTTCTGGATAATGCAAACTCTGCCAGTCCTAACGGATTGGAACGGAAAGAGGATGTCTCTCCGGATGGGATCAGCTCATCGGTTGTGGTAACCGGATCATGGATCTCAGAAACTACTTTTAAGACCATATTTTCCGGTAACGCGCTCATTGCTGGCCAGTCTTTGATGTTTGATCCGAACTGGATCTCTACGGATGGATCTGCAACGCCCTTGCTGTCGAACAC
>JBNMKU010000046.1:0-18233 GCA_050874505.1 Roseburia sp.
GCTGATGCCAAAATGTTTTGCCGCCTGTCGCACCGTCGTATTATTATCAATGATATATCTGGCGATTTCCATCGCTCTTTCCTCTATATAGCTTTTCAAAAAAATCCCCTGCCATACTTGTTTTTACATTGTATGCAGGGGTGGTAAGTTTATGCTATTCTTTTTCATTCCACACTGTTTGTGTCATTCTCAACCTGAAGTCCTGGGTTTTTATCCAGATATACCCATTTTACCTGATACTCCTTTCCCACTGCGTCGCCCACATTTTGAACATACTCCTCCAACAGTTTTTGTGCTCGTTGCTGTGCATACGCCAATAATGCCGTGTCCTCTCTTGCTGCCTGCTCCATTTTATCCTGTGCCTCCTGAAGTGCCTCTTTTTCATGCTCCGCCTCAACCGCAGCAGAATTCTTTGCCACAATAAAAGAATCTTTTGTTAATGTATCCGGATCTACCTTGCACCTCTGCACTTCAGCTGCAGGCATTGTGATCGTAACAAGATCCCCGTCCACTTTAAGATCAACCTGAGCCGCATCGATTCCAACTGTTACAACACCTGCATATTCAATCCAGAACTTTCTGTCCTTCTTCCACAACCATACTCCCGATGCGTCTTTTTCATCATACTTTGCCACGTTGTGATAATAACAATCGATTGTCGCCAGCTCACAGATTGTTTTCATCCGGGCTGTTTCCGGCTCTATCCCTTTCTGCTGTGTTTCATCTTTTCCACATGCAACACATGTCATACAAAGTACCATTACAAATAAAACACTAATTATTTTTTTCATTCTCTTCTTCCCCTCAATTTTAACGGTTAGTTCGTAGTCATCATCCAACTGCTCAATAAAGGGATGGATCAGTGCCATCATTACATCCTTTGCATTTTCTCTCGCTAATCTATATATTGCATCCTCAGAACTGCTTTTATTTTTCACATCTTCAACGCATTTTTTATATGCCTGTCCTGTTACGGTACTCGTGTTAGCCTTATCATTCATAAAAATATAATCCAACGATGCAACATCTACATCCGTTGCTGTGATCCTGATCTTTGGTATCGTAACGGTAATCACCTTTCTTTCCCTGTCAACATCCAGTTCAACTTTTTCCGTATCAAATCCAGCCTTTACTTTCGCTTCATATGACACATAATAATCTATCTTATCCTCTTTCTCTTCATTCATCACTTTAGCAACGCCATTATAAACGGATTCACATGTAGACAGATCACTTACATTGATGATTTTCTCCAGGGTAGATTTTGTTATGATCTCTGCTTCCCCTCCCTGTGAATTGGAAATAATCATTTTTCCACCTGCCACAGCACCGATCACGATCACAATGACTATCACTATTATTCCTAGCATTTTAAACTTTTTCCCGGTCTTCTTATCGTTCATTTAACATTTCCTCTCTTTTCCTCCGCAAAACCTTTTGTTTTCGCCACAAATCAGCATATTGTTGATATATTCACAATGCCGGATATCACTCTTTTAACTGTCGAAAACGATGCCCTGTTTTAGACTGCACTCCAAACAATATTGTCATGTTCAAATACAAAGGCAGGCTTTATAACCTGCCTTTGATCCGGTTGTTTACTTCTTTTCCGTAATTTGATCTGACAGCCTGATAATCATTTGATTTGCTTTTTCGATCAGCTCATCCATTTCTGTTTTTTCTTCTCTTAATTTCTTCACTTGTTGCTCGAGGGCTGCTTTTATCACGGCATTTGGCGCATCAATAATGACTGTAATTTCTTTGATCGTAAATCCCAGCTGTTGATAAAATTTAATTTGTGCGATCCGCATTTCGGCATCATTGTCATATAATAAATGTCCATATTTATTCCGACCGGATGCCGTTACCAGTCCTGCTTTCTCATAGCCTTGAAGAGCCCTTCTGGATACCCCAAGTGTTTCACAGATTTCTCGTAATGTCATACCATTTTTTACCTTCCCTTTCTAGCCTATAGCTGCACGTAATGTGCAGTCAAAGACTTTATTTGGAAGTGCTGCTTATATTTTTTGTGCCTTCCTTGAAAGGCTTTGTTTTTTTCGCGAATCTTTTAATACACATAAAAAAGGTATCTACATTCATGAATCTAAATGTAGATACCTTTTTATTTTCCCAACTCCCGAGCCCTATTTAAAATCCAGTCTCATCTCAATCTCTCTATGATTGATTTCGCCGGTAGGTTTAAATCCTGCTTTTTCATAAACATGTCCCGCAATTTTATTCTCCGGTACATAATCAATGATCATATAATCATATTTTCCTGACTCTTTCGCCATCTGAACAATCTTTTCAACAGCCTTAAAACCATACCCCTTATTTTGATGTTCTACCGGAAACATAATGCGCCAGATCACTAGAAATCTTTCCTCTAAATCTTCATCTAATAACATAAATCCTACCGGCTCATCATCATTATAGATTGCAAATGGATACACATCATCTCTCTTTTCTCCTTTTCACTCAAACCCAAACACATCCCTTATCCCTTCCTCAAACGTCTTTTTCCCCATCCGCCACATTGCTTTCGCATGGATCCTGTCATGCCAGACAAAACGCCGCAATACCTTGCGAACCGACCACATTTCATCATAGCTTCCCTGACGCAGTAACCCATCCAGAAAATCCGGTGTCTTTTCCAGAAGTTCAAATCCTCGTTTGCGGCACTCTAAAATAGTACCCTCGTTATCGACATCGATCCCAATCTCTCCAAAATAATACTGATTGACATTCTTTGCATGCAAATACATTTCTTCCGCTGTGCGCGGGATCTGTCCGTAAAAGGTCTTGCGGACCGGCAGCGCGCTGACCGTTTTATCCGGTATCGACTCATATAACGCCAGAAAATCTGCTGCGGATCTTAATGCCAGCTGCTTAAGTTTTTTATATTCCTCCATTGTAAGCGGCTGCGCCTCTGTCTCAAACAACACATCGCTGTCTGCATCTTTGATCTCAAGATCTGAATTTTTTTCCTGTACGATCACTGGTTCGATCACCTCCGGGAGTTCTTCTCCCATCCATTCAAAATAAGATTGTATTTCCCCAGGCATCTTTTTTAGTGCCTGTTCCACGGAAGCACCTCTGGTAAACGCTCCAACACAGTTTTCTGCGTATAATAAGCTATCATTTCCATTATGCTCCCAGACACATTTTATTTTCATTTTTCTCCCCCGTCTTCGCTTCTCCACTGTTTTATTATCCTGCCGCAATGCGATCTGCGCTTTTTTCCTCGTTTCAGTATAGCAAAAACACTCCCGGTTTTCCACCCGGGAGTGCCTCACGCTTTCTCTTATTCTACGTTTTTTAATGCCTGATCCATCGGTACTTTCTTGATCCTTCTGAAATCAAAGAACAGCACGATCAGATAGCCGATCAGCACAAAACCAAACATCTTTAAGTATCCGATCGGTTCGATCACAAATGCAAACCAGCCGCTGTACTCAAACAGGATCGCTTTCCACGCAACATTCATCACGATCGTTCCGAGTACCACGCTGATGGCATCTGCGATCACTACCACGATCGTTGTTGACAACAGATATAAGCTTGCAATCTCTCTGTTTTCATAGCCTAAGATCTTGGTCATCGAGATCGCATTTTCATTTTTCTCGATGATAAGTTTGGTCAGCAGATAGATCATCACTGCCGACAACAGGATACATAAGATCTGGAAATAGTTCATATAAGATCCCATGGAATGATCGAGCTGATCACACATCTTTGTGATATCCCTCTCGGTAATGACAGTCGCGATCATATCGTCGTTAAGATCCGTCAGTTCCTCGTTTGAAAAATATCCGGTAAATGCCTCATCATCCAGGTCAAACACCTTGCGGTAATTTTCATTGGAAAGGAACACTGCAATGCTCTGATATCCATCATAAATACCTGCTACCGTAAAGGTGTATGATTTGTTCTCGTATTTTTCTTCCAGCGTAAAGCTGTCGCCGGTCTGTAAGTCATACTTCTGGCTGAACGACTCTGTAATATAGGCTTCTTTGTCACTTAACTGATCCAGCCCTGTGATCTTGACATAATTGCTGTCCGCTGCGACACCATAAACCGAAACTTCCTCATCCAGCACATCACTCTTTCGAAGCAGGGATGTCATATTAAACGGTTCTGCATCCTGATTCTTCGTCTTAATGATCTCATTATCTTCATCCTTGTAGGAAGTTAAGACATACTGATAATTTGCAAACATCATGTCTTTTGCATGCGACTTGTAATAGCTTAACGTATCCGGCATACCAACCGCCATCGCAAGCATTACCATAATAAAGAAGATACCCACAAAAAGCACCAGATAGTTTGCCATGTTCTGGAACATAATGCGCAGACGGAAACGATGAAAGAATTTCCATCTTGGCAGACGGATCGCTTTTTTCCGTTTTGTCTTCTTCAGATCATGCCGCAGGAACTGCAATGGTGTGTGGCGCATCATGCGGACAATGACGATCAGGTTTACCACAAACATCAACACGATCGGGATCATGGTCGTCTTATAAAACGCATCCGGATTCCAGATCGTCTTATAGGTCGGCAGGCTGTAGCTGTTATAGTACATGGACACGACGGTATTTTTAAATACCGTATAGCCCAGTATATTTCCAATGATGGCAGCAAGCAGTGTCACGATTACCGGCATGGAAATGTAGTGGCGTACCAGTTCGCCCCTTGTGTAACCGGATGCACGCAGCGTACCGATCGCAGAGGATTCCCTGGTGATCGTATTGCTGATCGTAATGGCAAAAATAAATGCAATGATGACGATCAAAATATCGAGCAGCACGCCGCCCATCGCTTCATCGGAACCCATATCATCCGTAGCAAAATGTATGGCAGGATTTGCATATGCCGGAACGTAATCCTCGATCTCATTGTCTGCTACAACGGTCTGTGTCAGAAGTGCCCGCATAAAATCATCCGAACATTTCTTTTCTTCTTTTTCATCTGCAGGAGCCGTCTCATACTTCCATGCGTAAGAATAATGAATGCTTTCATGCAATCTGTCAAATCCCGCATCCGTTACCATTGCCACGTCAAATTTCAACGCATCAAACATCAGGTCCGTACTTTTCTCGTGCAGCGTTGCGTAATTGACATAGGCAATGAGACCGGTCACCTGATAGGACTGACCTCCCACTTTGACCATATCGCCAACTTTGATGCCGACGTTGTCCGCGTGCATACGATCGATCGCGATCTCATCCTCCGCTTCCGGGAAACTTCCATCCATCAGACATGCCTCATTGATCTCATCTGTTCTGGCAAAAACACGGATTGTTCCATCGGCAGTTCCATCATTATTATAATCTTCCTCTTCATTTCGGAAGAAATTCTCATATACGCTGACCGGAGTCACTACAAAATCCGGATCATTTAACTTATAAGTTTCCTCGGCATCGGCATATTTGTCATCGATCTCGTCTGAAACCTTCTTCCATGCCTCATCGTAGGCTTCCTCATACGCTTTATCGTAAGCCTCGTCGTAGGCTTTGTCATATGCCTCGTCATACGCCGGCTGGTAAGCCTCTTTGTAGGCTTTATCGTAAGCACTCTGATAGGTTCCTGCCTGTTTTGCCTGCGCGATCGCAGTCTCTAACATGGCAGATGCGGTTGCTTCATCGGCACCCTGTGCCAGCAATGACTGTTTTACCTGCGCGGCAAATGCCTTGTCAAACTCCGACGTAAACTGTCCGTCAAAGCCTTCTTTAAAGGAGTCCTCGAATTTCGCATCAAATTCCTTCTGAAACTTTTCGTCAAATTCATCCGCAAATTTTTCATCGAGTTCTTTTTTGGCTTTGTCCGTATAGTATTCCTTGACATCTGCTTTTTTGCCGGATGCGATTGCTGTAAGCAGCTCTTCATCTGCCTGTTTCTTTAACTCAAAATGACCATCCTCCAGCTTATAAAGGCTTTTTCCCTCACTGGCAGAAGTCATCATACTTTCATTTGCCACATACATACCGGATACAAATCCGATCGTAAGGATCAGAAACAGACTCACAACAAGATATTTGCTCCAGTCCCCGAGCAATTCTCTGGGGATCCGCCTGATCAGCGGATTTCTTATCTTTTTCTTTTTCATAACCGCACGCCCCTTACCATTCTAACTCTTCTGCAGAAACCTTATGTTCATTGATTTCATTGCGGCGTACTTTCCCATCACGGAGCTTGATCACATGGTCTGCCATATGTCTGATCTCTTCGTTATGTGTTACCATGATAATGGTGTTGCCGTATTTTACATTGACATCCTCGATCAGCTTTAGGATTTCCTTTGAAGTGTTGTAATCCAGTGCACCGGTCGGCTCATCACAGAGCAGGATATCCGGATTTTTCACGATCGCACGGCCAATGGAAACCCTCTGCTGCTGACCACCGGAAAGCTGGTTCGGCAGTTTATAACGGTGTTCGTAAAGCCCCAGTGTATGTAACAGATCATCAATATCCAACGGGCTGTCGGACAGATACGCTCCTACCTCGATGTTCTCCTTCACATTCAGATTTGCGATCAGGTTATACATCTGGAAAACGTAACCGAGATGCTTTCTACGATACTGTGTCAGTTTCTTTTCCCCAAGCTCTTCTAATTTGTCTCCGTCAATGGAAATGTAACCGGAGTCCGCACTGTCGATGCCGCCGATGATATTTAGCAGTGTCGACTTGCCGGAACCGGACGGTCCAAGCAGCACACAAAACTCTCCCTTTGCAACGGAAAAGTTCATTCCGCGCAGTACTTCCTGTCTGGTCTCTCCACTTCCAAATCCTTTCTTCAAGTCCACAATTTCCAAAAATTTTCTTTCTTCCTCTGACATAAGCTCCCCTTCTTTCTCTTCCTTTCTTTCGTCTAAATTAACATATTTCATTGCTTACTTTTGTTAGTTTTAACTAACTTATGGGTACAATATAACACATTCCTCTTTCCTTGCCTAGTCCTTCTTTTCCGATTTTGAAGAAAAAAGCCGTGCAAAAAACGATTTTTTCTCTTTTCCTTCCTCTTCCTTCTTCTCCTCTGGAAAACGTTCCTCTGTTTCGGAATAGCCCGGCAGCCTGTCCTCATAAACCCAGCAGTCCTCCACATCGGTCCTGCCGTTTAATTTGCGGCACATCTCCTTGATGACTTCCATCATCGTGTCCAGCATTTTCCCGGCATTCTGCGCCATCCGGTCTTCGTAACGCATGCCGCGGTCCGGTCCGTCCATACCAAGGATGCAGTCGTCTCCGATCACCCGCAACCGGTTTAACCTGTCGCGCTGCTCTTTCCGCACGCTACTTAAGAAATGACTTACCATCGCATTGTGCTCTTCGCTTTCCGTATAGCACAAAAACTGCTCTAATGTCGTCCCGTCCGCAAAACCCACTTCATAATGTTCATTATAAAAACAGCAGATCCGCTCCGCAGCATCGCGAAGTGTCATGCCGCACTCCCTCGGCTGCTTCCAGTAAAAATTTTCTGCCTGCTCCAACAGATCTGCGATCTGCTGGTAAGCTTCTTTCATTTTTTCATCTGTAAATTCATATTCCATCATAAATGAAAAATTCATCGTATTCCCCATCCCCGGCATCTGCCCTGTCCGTTCTTTATTTTCCTTCCTGTTCCGTCTGAAATTTCTGATATTCCTCTGTCGGCATCTCAAGCCCGGTGTATAATTTATAAGCAGCCGCTCCCTGCCATAAAAGCATTCCTTTACCACCAACTGTCTTACATCCAGCTTCTTTTGCCTCTCTTAACATTCTGGTCTCCTCAGGATTGTAAACAACGTCTGCAACCACCAGGTTCTTGTGAAACATGGACTTGTCTACCAATGAAATGTCATCATGCGGTTTCATACCGGCAAGCGTACCATTTACAAGAATATCTGTATTTGCGATTTCTTCTCTCAGCTTATTCTGATCCTCAATACAGTATACATTGACTTTGCACTCTGGAACCTCTTTTTTCAGCTTCTCCGCAGTAGATTTTGCACGATCTAAAAATGCATCGTTCGGGTTGAAGATTGAGATCTGTGCTGCCCCGTCCAGTGCACACTGTACCTGAAGTGCGGTTGCCGCTCCACCAGCACCAAGAACAACCATTTTTTTCCCCTTTACGTCAACGCCATGCTCTTTTAAGTTACGCACAAAGCCAGTACCATCCGTGATATGTCCAACAAGTTTTCCATTCTCATTTACGATTGTATTAACAGCTCCAACGATCCTTGCAGCTGGAGAAAGTTCATCTACACACTGTGCAGCCTTGTTTTTGCAAGGCATGGTTACGTTACAACCTCTCATTTTAAACAGGCGCATTGCATCCAGTGCAGCCGGTACCTCATCCTCTTTAATGTCAAATGCCATATATGCATAATCCAGATTATGATACTGGAAACTGAAATTGTACATAGCCGGTGAACCGGAATGTCCGACCGGGCTTCCGATCAATGCAAGTAAACCTGTTGTTCCTTTTATTCTCTGTTCCATTTTGCTGCCCTCCTAAGCCTCTTTGTCCATAGCGCGAAGTCTACATAATATTTCTTCACAAATCTGCTCTTTATTCTTGCCATCAGTCTCTATTATAATATCTGCAGCCGCCTCATATTTTTCACGGCGTTTTTCCATCAGATCTGCAATAAATGGTACCGTCTTATTATTCTCGATCAACGGACGATCATGGCTGTCTTTGACACGATCAAGAATGGTCTCCGGTTTCGCGGTTAAAAGTACCACTCGTCCGTTTTTCTTCATCTCGGCAACATTATTTTCACGCATCGGTGTACCACCGCCACAGGAAACAACAACGTTTGATTTTGACTGCATCTCGATCAGAAGATTGGTCTCCAGATCGCGGAAATACTGCTCTCCATAGTTCTCAAAGATATCAGGAATACTCATGCCCTGCCTCTGCGCAATAATCCGGTCCATCTCTACAACATCCATACCATATGCCCTGTTTAAATAATCAGATACCGTGGATTTTCCTGCCCCCATAAATCCAATCAGGAAAATGTTATATGCAAGCTGTTCCATAATTTCTCCTTTACTTTATCACTTTAAACTAATAATATATCATATTATAACAGCAAACTTCGGAGAAATAAATACTTTTCTTTAGATTTGTTCAAGAAGTTCCCTAAGCTTCTCCTCGCGCTCCTTTACCGAACCCTGGATCATTGCGGCACTTCCGCCGCCTCTGGCTCCGACAGCTTCCCGCAGTTTTGCTGCGATCTCCCGGCAGTCTCTCGTACTGCTTCCGATGATAAACTGATAGCCGCTTTCTTCTTCTCCCACAAAAACACCACAGACTCCGGTATGGACCGCGGTAAGTTCATTTACCACGTTGCGGATCACCGGTGTATCGAGATCTGTCTCAAATAAAATGACATTCTCCTGCTCCGCCGGGATCTCTGTGATCTTTTCTGCCATCAGTTTCTGTTTTGCCGCCGCCAGTTTATAGCTTAAATCCTGATTGGCTGTTTTTAATTTTTCAACCAGTTCCGGCAGCATCTCCTGATTTGCCGACAGACTTCCAGTCAGTGCGTTTATGATCTGTGCCTTTTCGCGGAATGCCCGCAGTGCACGGAAGCCGCATAAAATACTGATGCGGACACCGCCTTTATAATTGGAAAGTGTCATCACTTTAAGCATGCCGATCTCTCCGGTGCGTGCCACGTGTGGCGCACAGCAGGCGCAGACATCCACACCCGGGATCGTCACGATACGCACCTGACCCTCTATCTCGATCTTGCTGCGGTATTCTAATTTTTCCAGTTCTTCCTTCGTCGGATAGGTCACTTCCACTGCCCGGTTGGAACTGATGACACGGTTTACTTCATCCTCGATTTCCTCAACCTGTGCCTGATCTAACACACCGTCAAAGTCCATCGTCACGATATTGTCGCTGAGATGAAATCCAACATTGTTATATCCATATTTTCCATGCACCAGTCCGGAAAAAATGTGCTCTCCGGTGTGCTGCTGCATATTGGAAAAACGATGTTCCCAGTTTAAGATCCCATGTACCTTTGTTCCCGGTGCGATCGGTTGTGACAGCGTATGCGTAATAACGTCCTTTTTGATCTGGACATCTGACACATCAATGCCATTCATCGTTCCCTGATCCGGGCTCTGTCCCCCTTCTTCCGGGAAGAAAAGAGTCTGATCTAAGATCACCTGATATACGGTTCCCTCTTTTTTCTCAAGTGGTTCACAGGAGAGTACCTCTCCGTCAAATTCGGTCTGATACGCATCCAGGTCATATAACTTTTTTGTTGTTTCCATTTTATTCACACAGTCCTCTCTGCTTTGCTCTCTTATGGTTTTATCACCGGCTCTAAATTTTCTGTATCCGCACAGAAGATACCGCCGTTTTCTTTTAACATATGCCGCATCATCTGCTGTGCCGCTTCCTGCACTTCCTCACAATAGGTAATTAAAAAAAGTACCGGACAGTTTTCTTTTTCTGCCACTGCACATGCCAGTTCGTCCTTTGGAGACAGTTTTGCCAGCTCGACATCCATGCTCTCTTTTTCCTGTAACAGAATTTCCAGTACACCGGCTTCCTCCCAGAGTTCCACCTCTGCGCCATGCGCCTTTGCGCAGTCTGCAAGCATATTTACTGTCGTGTGCTCCGGTGCAAAATAGATCCACTCACATGGAACCGTTTCCTTCTTCATCTTACGATACCTCCTTATCACCAATATACCCCTTATCATCGATATAAAATAAAGTGTGCGCCCGACGCACACTTTCGCGCACGAGCGGTATGCGAAGCATAAACTTCTTCGCCGCGAGCTGCGCATCCTGTCCGGTAGGACTTTTTGCTCTATAGGAACACACCTTTCGTATTTTAACGTAACATGGTATTTCCTATAGAGCAAAAAAATCCACCATCGGGGAATGGTGGATTTTTAAAAGGGGGAGAATTTATGAAAAAAAAGTTTCATCACTTATGTGATACTAATAATATATCCCCCATATGTGAAATCTAATTGTCTAATTTTTGAATACTCTTTGAAGAAAATGTAAAGTTTTTATATCAAACTACCAGCAAAGCACTTCATTGCCATCTTCTGTTACGAGTACCATGATCTCCCACTGTGCAGACGGCTTGCCATCTGCTGTATAAACTTCCCAGTCATTCTCATCATCTACATAGATATCTACTTTTCCCATGTTTACCATCGGTTCAATGGTAAATATCATACCGGGAACTAACAGCATTTCCTGTCCACGTTTGCTGTTGTAGCCGACCCATGGCTCCTCATGAAATTCGAGTCCGACTCCATGACCACCGATCTCACGGACAACCGTATAACCATTTGCAAACGCATGATCGTGAACTGCCTGCCCCATATCACCTAAAAATCCCCACGGTTTTACTTCTTTTAAGCCAAGTTCCACGCACTCTTTCGTCACCTGGACCAGTTTTTTCTTTTCCGGGCTCACATCCCCGATGCAGAACATACGGGAAGAGTCTGAAAAATATCCGTTTAAGATCGTTGATACATCTACGTTGATGATATCTCCTGATTTTAAGATCACATCCTTGGACGGAAAACCGTGGCAGACCTGATCGTTGACGGAAGTACATACACTGTATGGATAACCTTCATAATTTAATGGTGCAGGGATCCCACCCATCTGTGTTGTAAGATCATAAACGATCTTATCGATCTCTGCCGTGTTCATTCCCTCATGGATATGTTCTGCAATATAATCCAACACTGCAATATTGATCTTGCAGCTTTCTTTGATCCCCGCGATCTGATCCGGATTTTTGATAAGATCATGAGTCGGAACGATATGTCCCTGCGCTGCTGCTAATGCGATCTTCTCATCAAATGCCTGGTGACATGCTTTGTATTTCTTTCCACTCCCACACCAGCATGGGTCATTTCTGTTTATTTTTATTGACATACGATTTATAAACCCCATTTATAATATTAAGATGCCTTGTGATGTACCGTGATATGTCCGAAATCAACACGATCCCAGACATCCTCATTCACTGTCACTTCATGCCCTTCCAGCATCTTCTGATATGCTTCACCGCTCACGGAATAGTCCTCTGTACTGCCATTTTTTATCTGCGCATAGATCGACTGATATTTTTCCGCCAGTGCAAGTTTTCTCATGCTTTCGTTCAGTTCATCTTCCGAAACTCCCAGCCATTCTCTCTGCTCGTCTTCCAGATCACTGTTAAAATCATACTGGGAATTGGAAAGCCGTTTTTCTTCCTCTTCCTCTAGCATGATGCCCTCTTTTTCTGCCATGGCATAAAAGATCCTGTCATGGACTGCCATATCAAGTGCACTCTTTTTGGCAGTGCCGCGGATAAATGTTCCATTGGGATGGATATTCCAGTATTCACCGGTATCCTGCGGATTGTAAATATAGGCTTCATCCTCAACAACTTTCTCCTCGTATGCAACATAAAATGCCACATTCCGGAGAGTCAGCTCTGTGCCGTCTACCGTGACTGCCACCTCATCCAGCGAAGCTGCAAAATCAAGGGACTTTCTCTGTTCACCGGAACGCATCGAGATAAAAGCAACCACAATGACGATCATCAAAAGGAGTGTAGAAAAACGGACTTTCTGATTTTTGAAAGCTGACCAGTTTTCTATGACTGACATAATTTAGCCACAACCTGATTGATGACACTTCCGTCCGCTTTGCCCTTTAACTCCGGCATTACTGTTTTCATGATCATGCCTTTGTTTTTTCCGGCAACCACATCTGCGTATTTCTCTGTGATAAATGCTTCTACTTCCTCTGCACTCATCATCTGTGGGGCATACTCTTTGAAAATATCATATCTGGCCTGATATTCTTCCATCAGATCGGTTCTGTCTGCCGGGCAGCTGTCGATCTGCTCTTTGACTGTTTTCATCTCTTTTAAGATAACACGGTCTACCAGATCTTCTTTGATATCATCTCTGCATCCCTCGTCGATCGCTACTTTTTTGGCAGCAGAAACCAGACTTGAAATTGCATCTTTTCTGACTTTATCTCTCGCTTTCATTGCTGCGATCATATCTTTTTGTAACTGTTCAAACTGCATTGTCTCTTCCTCCTAATTTTACCTCTTTTGCTATCATACCACTATCATTCCTAAATTACAAAAAAATTATCGGTAAAATTGTTCAACAATCCACTTCTTAAAGCACCCTGCGCACCGCTGTGATCGTACGATATGTCGCACTGCCGTAACAGATACCGCTGGTCGGTGTGGAAGCATGTACGATCCTGCCGCCTCCGATGTAGATCGCCACATGACCCGGATAGCAGATGATATCGCCCGGCTGTGCATTTTCATAGCTGACAGCCTGTCCACTCGACTGTAAGGCATACGAACTTCTCGGAAGGCTCACACCAAAATGCTGATAGACAAGCGATACGAATCCGGAACAATCTGTTCCCGATGTCAAGCTGTTTCCTCCATATACATAAGGATTTCCGACAAAATTGCCGGCATAGGATACCACATCACTGCCGCTCACTCCGGTCGTATAAGAGGGGTTCTGTCCTCCAGTCAGCCCGTTGCTGCCTGACGTATCGGTCGTGGTACTGCTGCTGTCCGTCGTACCTGTACTTGCGGTATTCGTACTTCCTGAAGTACTGCTGTCTGTCGTGCTTGCCGTAGCAGCACTGTCCGCTTTTGCCTTTTTAGCCTTTTCCTGCTCTTTTTTCTTTCGCTCTGCCTCTTCCTTTGCCTGTCTTTCCTGCTCTTTTGCAATGACATCGTTCTGCTGGCGGATGGTTGACGCATACTGGTTTGCCAGTGATTTTGCACTGGAGAGCTGTTTGTCAAAGTCTGCGATCTGTGCACTCTTTTCTGCAATGACCTGATTTAACGACTGCTCCTGCTCCTCGTAGCTTAACTCGAGTTCTTCCATATCGCGCATATCCTGCTCTAACTGTGCCGTCAGCTCTTCTACCTGCTTTACGGTCTCCTGATAAGCCGTCAGAAGATTTCTGTCATAGTCATATACTTCGGAAACATACTCGACCCGGTTTAACATTTCCGAGATATCGTCTGCCTCTATGATGACGTCTAAGAAGCTGTCATTTCCGTTTTCGTACATATACTGGATACGGAGTTTCATCGCATCATACTGCTGCTGTTCTTCCTGCTCTGCGATCGCAAGGTCGGTCTTTGCCTGGTCGATCGCTACTTTCTGGTTTTCAATATCTGCCTTGAGCAGTTCCATATCGGTAAGCAGGGACATCAGCTGATTGTCATATTCCTGCATCTCTCCCTGCAATTTACTCTGTGTGTTCTGGATGCTCTGGATCTGTTTGTTTACTTCATCCAGATTTTCCTGTGCTGCTGCCTTCTTTTTCTGCGCATCTTTAATGGTGGAGGCTTCTGCGTTGCAGAAAACTCCCACCATCATCAGTCCTGCCATGCAAAGAGACAGCACTTTTGCTCTGCGGTATTTCTTTTTATATGTATTGGTATTTTTCATCCGAATCGTTCCTTTGTTTTTTCTAATATATCATCTCTTTTTTTCCGCGTATAATTATATCATAAATTTTCTTAAATTTGTTCCCATTTCCATAAATTCACAATTCCTTAAGAAAATATCCGCTTTACGATCAGAAGTTTATCTCCGGCATTTAATTTTTCCTCTTTTAATCCGTTCGCCTCCATGATATCGCGGATGGTCGTGTGGTTCTCTCTGGCGATCCGAAACAGGCTGTCACCCTCTCTTGCGATATACCCGATCAGCCCCGGTGCCTCCTGCAATTTCTCCATATCAAGCGGCTCTTCCTCGATTTCTCTGATATTCCGGATCTCCTCTTCCCGGAACGCGAGCAGATCAATACGGATCACGGCTTTCACTTCGATATGCTCCTGATCTAACATGGCAGCGGACAACTGTTCTAAAGAAGCTTCGGCATCCATGCGGATTTCTCCTTCCTGCCCCGGTATTTCGACCACCTGTGAAAACGGATACACTTCCCGGATGTTTCCGACCGGCATATCGTCTTCGGTGGTAATATAGAGAAGCTCCACATTCACAACTCCCTCGACCTGCAGTCCTTCCGGGGTCATTTCCTTTTTCTCGATCACAATATTTCCTTCGCAGGCGCAGATCTGTAAGATCTTCTCCTGCCCATCCGTCAGTTCCATCTGCTCCGTGATCCTGCCCTTTGCGCTGTTTTTGATCAGAAGATGCTCCACTCTGCCCGTCTCCCAGACCGGAGTTACCTGTTTTTGCAACGAATAGATATCGGAAAGCAGTTCAAACTGTTCCTCTTTCCAGACAGACATATCCAGTTCCAACACCAGTTCCAGTACAAAAATACGCTCCTCTCCATCGTAATCCGGTTTGACTTCCAGTTCCATCGTGGTCGGGCGCGCTTTTACCTGACAGATCACATCCGCTTCCGTGATCCCACATTCCACCGCCCCCTCTAATGGGATCGTTGTCTCAAACCACTGCAGGCGTTCGCCCTCCTCCTCGCTGTATAAGACCGAGAGCAGGATTTCTCCAGTCACTGCCACGTTTCCGTCTTTTAATCTGCCGTCCACATTGCGGAGTTCGAGACTTCTCCATAATATCTCCCGGACATTTGGCTTGCTAGACGGCAGAACGACTTCGCTTTTCTGGCGGCAGGTATCTCTCCCGGAAAGCAGCAGACGGAGTGCCTCCTTTTGCGTGATATCCTGCTCATATGCCTCTGCATCATTTACGCCACAGGTCAGTTCTTCGTCCACTTCCTCCTCTGCCTGCACTTTTAATAAAACGACCGCACGCACATTCAGTTTTCTGGAATTGATGACACCAACGGTCACATCCTCGATCTCCCCTTTTACTTTCAGCGCTTCATTTCCCATCACGCCATCTAAATTCAGTTTTTCCTGAAATGGGATCTCACCGCGCAGAGAACTGATCTTTCCTTCCTCTTTGTCATTGCGGTAAAGTACTTTAAAGATCAGGCTTCCCTTTAACCAGATGGCACCATTCTCACCTTTTACCTCATCAAACCGGAGTTCTCCCTTTTCTTTTAAGATCTTTACGATGTCCGGACGGTAATCCGGCACATTGTAATCATCATCCAATGTGATCTGGCTGACCGCCTCTCCTTTTTGCTGTTTTCTATGTAAGGTTGCCTTGCTAAGTTCCATAAAAATTCCCCCATGAACCGAGTATTTGTATCTATCTTATTCGGACATGGGGGAATTTATTCTACTCCATCGAGTAAAAATATTCAGTTGTATCGCTCTAAAGCTAGCATAACTTCATGCGAATATCTCTTGTAATGATATCTGAGTAACTAAAGGATAGTAACTGAGGCGGATTTTCCTCACGCTCATCTTTTACTAAGATGGTAAATACGCTTGGATACGCACCCTGGATCACACCCTCCTGGATGTCAACCTTATTGCGACCCTTGTCAAGCTGGATTAATACTTTTCTGCCACACTGCTGATGCACTGAAGCCCGAACCTTACCGATGTCTGCCTGCTGCATTTGGTTTACCTCCTCATTCCGGTTTTTATTATAGCTACCGGATTTTCTCGCTTTAGTATAGCACTGCATTAAATTTTTGTCAAATAAATTTCATCATTTTGCAATAATATTGAAAAAATTTAGCGTTTACTCAAAAATGACATGCTCTTCCCGGTTCTCGATCTTTACCACAATGTATGGATAACTTGGGCTTTTGCTTATGGTCTCGCCCTTTCTCGGTCCGACCAGTTCCGTGTCAAACAGGATCGCATTTGAAGTCAGATACAGCTCCTTGATGCAGATACTGTAGCCCCCGGTGTCCTGCTCTCCATAGCCATGTACCAGATACAGATCATCCTCCAGTTCATAAGTCATCTTAAAATCTGCCGCCTTTTTCTCTTCAATCTGATTTTTCAGTTCTTCGGGGAGTTGTTTTTCTTCCACGATCGTATATGTAAGGTCACTGATCTTCGTTCCGTTCGTTTCCTCCACGCTGCATGCGCACAAAAGACACCCCATCCCGACCAGCAGGATAAATGCTGCTACCTTTCTTCCCATACCTACCCCCAGTTTTGGCTTCTATCTAATTCTATGCAGTTTCTGAAAAAACATTCCTCTTTTGGTTGTTTTTCTTATTTTTTCTATATATAATGAATACATGATAAGGAAAGGGATTCTTCCCGGAAAGGATATTTTATGTTACGAGCTATTCTCGCTCTGCTGTTTGCCATTCTCTACCTGATCCTTGGTATTCCGGTTCTTTTTGTAGAATGGATCATCCACAGATTTAACCCGAAAGCTGCCGACTTGTCCCAGCTTCGAATGGTACAGTGGGCGTTTCGTGTTATTTTATTTATCTGCGGCACCAAAGTTACCGTGATCGGAGAGGAAAATGTTCCAAAAGACGAACCGGTCCTTTACATCGGAAACCACAGAAGTTATTTTGACATCATCATTACCTATGCAAGATGTCCGGGGCTGACCGGCTATGTGGCAAAAAACAATATGGAAAAGGTTCCACTGCTCTCAATCTGGATGAAGCGGCTCCACTGCCTGTTTATCAACCGCGAGGACGTCAAGGAAGCGTTAAAAACCATCCTTGCCGGCATCGACAACATCAAAAACGGCATCTCCATGTGTATCTTCCCGGAGGGCACCAGAAACAAGACCGACGATCTTTTGCTTCCGTTTAAAGAGGGTAGTTTTAAGATGGCAGAAAAAACGGGCTGCGCCATTGTTCCGATGGCTCTTACCAACTCTGCCGACATTCTGGAAAACCATTTTCCACGCGTTGCAAAGACCCACGTGATCCTAGAATACGGAAAACCGGTCTACCCAAAGGACCTGGATAAGGAAACAAAAAAGAAACTAGGCAGTCACTGCCAGGGGATTATTGCTGAAATGTTAGAAAAAAATAAAGATATGGCATAAAAAAACGGTTACCGTAACAGAATTTTCTGTCCGGTAACCGTTTTTCTATTATTTCTGTAAAGCAGCCACAACTGCCGGAAATCCCATAAAATGAGAAGCTTTTACCAGAATGGTATCGCCCTCTTTTACATATGGCACAAGTTCCTGCTCCAGTTCTTCTCTTGTTTCAAAATGATGGACTTTTGTCTCTTTACTGCATGTCTCTACTGCCCTTGCAATCTCTGCAGACAATGGTCCTGCGCAGAACAGCTCATCAATGCCTTTTCCCTTGAAATGCTCTCCCACACTATAGTGCAGTGCTTTGGTTTCCTGTCCGAGTTCTCCCATATCACCCAGTAC
>JBNMKU010000047.1:0-18085 GCA_050874505.1 Roseburia sp.
AAATGCGATCTATATGGGGATGAAAAATGATCTGGCATTTATTTTGGAGACGAATATTTATCTCTATGAACACCAGTCGACATTAAACCCAAACATCCCATTGCGTGATCTGTTTTACATTTCGATCGAGTATCAGAAATACATTAATAACAGGTCGTTATATTCTTCTACACTTCAAAAGATACCGGCTCCGAAATTCATGGTATTTTATAATGGCACAGATGAGGTGGAAGACAGGGTTGAACTGCGGTTGTCATCTGCATATGAACACTTAAGCGGTGAGCCGGATCTGGAGTTAAAGGTTCTGATGTTAAATGTCAACGAAGGACATAATAAAGAACTGATGGAGCACTGCAGGCTTTTGCAGGAGTATGCAAGGTATGTGGCAAAGGTGCGGGAATATGCTGCGAAGATGGAGCTAAACGATGCGGTAGAATGTGCGATCGAAGCGTGTATCAAAGAGGGAGTTCTTGTGGACTTTCTTCGGGAAAACAGGTCGGAGGTAAAGATGTTTAGTATTTTAGAATATGATGAAGAGTGGGAGAAAAAGAAACTCCGTAAGGCAGAATATGAAGCTGGTGTGGAAGCCGGAAAAGAAGATGGAATAAAAGTTGGCGTAGAACGTGGTGTTGTGCAAGGCGAAAAGAAAAAACTAATCGTCCAGGTGTGTAAAAAACTGCAAAAAGGCTGTTCTGTGGAAGAGACAGCAGAGATGTTAGAAGAAGACACAGAAACCATTCAAGAAATTTATGAGATAGCAAAGGCGTATGCACCGGAATACGATATCGAAAAGATCTGCAAGGAATATGATAGGCATGAAATGCCGGAAATAAAATAAAAATGAGCCCCCTGTGAGATAATGTTATGGTTAATCTGGGATGTATTATCTTACAGGGGATTTTTTTAATTTGTCAACATAAATAAGGGAACAAAAATATAATTGAAAATCCCCCCTTCAGGCTGAATTCCCTAAACAGTATGAGTGCATTAAAACCCCTTCAAAAAGACATAGAAAATGGAATTTTGGCGAAAAGTTTTTGAAAACCGGGTGCCGGTTTGACAAAGATTTTTTTGCACAGCTCCTATAATGAGTCTCACTTGTCCAAAAGCAGAAGGCAAAAAAACAAAGACTTGGACGGAAAGAAGGAGACGAGACATGAATGGGAAGAAAACAAACGCAAGAGAGATGATACTGGGAGTGGCAGGAAGTTTTGTCTGTGCGGCAAATATGATGGGCTGTTATCCCCTGGTGCCCGCATATTTTGCAGCAATGTATCTGGAACATATGAATACATGGGTGCTGCTTGGATTTATGTACATAGGAATGATATTTTTCATGCCACTTACGGCAGCGGTAAAATATGGTGTTATCTTATTGATCACGGCAGGCGCGATCCGTCTGGTGGAATGGGCAAATGAAGGATGCCCGGCTATTCTGGCGGGAATATTGACTGCGGTGACGACACTGATCCTGTCATTTTGCGGGGGATTGCTGGAATGGAAAAACCAGCCCGATCCAGCGATGGTAGTTCTGGAAACCGTATTTATATTTGGTGCAGTGGTTTTATTAAACCGGGTAGTGCATGGGATTTTGGAATATCAGCCAAAGGAGGCAGAACCGGAGAGCAGACAGGAACATGGCAAGGAAGAAAAGCTGATGAATTATGCGGAGTCCTTTCAGGGGCTGTCCCATATTTTTCATTCCATGAGCCAGAAGAAGGAACAGTATACCGTGGATGAACTGGGAAAGATCCAGAATGAACTGACGGGAAGGGTGTGCGCTTCCTGCGAGTCCTGTGCCCTGTGCTGGGAGCGGGATGCCACTCCGTTATATGGAATTTTGTCCGAGATGATCTCATCTATCTGGCATGCAGGCGTACCGGCAAAGGAAAGTGAAGAAAAATTAAGCCAGTATTGCCCGAAAAGCAGGGATATGATCGAGGAGGCTGTGCATGTGTTTGAGCGGGTGGACTTAAACCGGGCATGGTATAACCGGCTGGTGGAAAACCGCCAGGTCATAGCAGAGCAATTAAATGCAATGGCTTATATTATGAAGGACTGTGCAAAAGAGGAACGGCTTTTGGATGCGACATGGCGCAGTGCCCTGGCGGAGGTAAGGTATCGCGCCAAAGAGTGTGGGATCGTGGTCGAAACGATCCATTTGTTTGAGATGACAGATGGGAAATGGAAACTGGAGGTATCGCTTAGAAGCCGGATGGGAGGCTGCATTTCCATGAAAACATTTCTTGGTGCTGCGGCAAAGGCACTGGATAAAAAGATGCGCCTTCCGGCAGATGCCAAGAGTTTTATTTCCAAAGAAGTGACGGAATATGTGCTGTATGAAGACACCAGATACCGCAACGTGCAGGGAATCGCACGGATGAAAAAGGATGGTGCACAGATTTCCGGGGATAACTTTTCCTTTTTGGAGATGGATCGTGGAGAACTGTTGCTCGGACTTTCGGACGGCATGGGCTCCGGCAGTATGGCATGTAAAGAGAGCGAGATGGTGCTCGATCTGCTGGAACGTTTCTTAGAGGCAGGATTTTCGGTGGAGACGGCGATCCGCATGATGAATTCTGCCATGGTAATGCGGGGGGATAATGATCTGTATTCGACTGTTGATCTGTGCAAGGTTAATCTTTATACCGGAGTGGCAGATTTTTACAAAATAGGTGCCGCGGCAGCATTTATCCGCCATGGCAATGAGGTGGAATGTATCGCATCGTCCAGTCTTCCGGTGGGAGCGCAGACACAGTTTGAGATTGAAAAGCAGCAGCGGAAACTGCAAAGTGGCGATTTTGTTGTCATGGTAACAGATGGTGTGTTAGAATATCTACATGTTCCAAAACCAGAAGAGACAATGCAGGAGATGATCGAGAGCATCGAGACCAACAATCCGGGGATTTTGGCGAAACGGATCATGGAACGGGTCATGTTGTTTACCGGAGGAAAAGCGGCGGATGATATGACGGTTCTTGCTGCCTGTATTTGGGAGAAATAGATGATAAAGCAAGTAACGGAATGGATAAAAAAAGAAGCCCTGATCTGCGAGGGCGATACGGTGATCGTTGGCGTTTCCGGCGGTGCGGATTCGGTCTGCCTGCTGCGGATCCTGTTGGAGTTACAGCAGACACTGCCGTTTTCACTTGGCGCAGTCCATGTGGAGCATGGGATCCGTGGAGAGGCAAGCAGGGCAGATGCACAGTTTGTGGCAGAACTGTGCGAGACGTACCAGATACCGCTTCAGACCTATGAGGTAGATGTGCCGGAGTTTGCAAAGACAAAGGGGATCGGCATGGAAGAGGCGGCGCGGATCTTGCGCTATGACTGCTATCAGAAAGAAGTGACGCACCATAGCAGTGAAAAAGAAACGGTCAAAGTCGCGCTGGCACATCATGCGGATGACAATGCGGAGACATTTTTGTTTCAGATGGTCCGGGGAAGCGGACTGGATGGATTAAGTGGAATGCTGCCGAAACGGGATTTTGGAGAGGGAGCGCAGATCATCCGGCCATTACTTGTGGTGGATCGGAGACAGATTGAGGAGTACCTTGGCAAAATAGGACAGGATTACAGGACGGACGAGACGAATTTTGATACGGAATACAGCAGAAACCGGATCCGGCATGACATACTGCCAGCGTTGCAGCAGATTAATACGGCCGCGGTGGCACATATCAACCAGAGTGCAGCACGGCTGCGGCAGGTGTCGGAGTATCTTGCGGTGGAAGTGAAAAAAGCCCAAAAGCAGTGCAGCCTTGCGACGGAGGAGGGGATCCTTATAAAAAAAGAGGAGTGGGAAAAATTCCCGGAGCTGATCCGTTCAGAGCTGGTCTGTGATGCACTTGCGGAAGTTTCCGGCAGCAGCAAGGATATTGGAACGGTTCATGTTGATGCAGTGCAGGGGCTGTTTACCAGTCAGGTGGGACGGAAATTAAACCTGCCCTATTCTGTGGAGGCATATCGGGATTACGAAGGTGTTTTGCTTACAAGACAGCGGAAAACAGTGGATGAACCAAAACCGGAAGGATATATTTTAGGAGAAGAGGAAAAAAGACGTTTAGAGCAGGGGGAAGTATTGCATCTGGACTGGGAAGACGGATCTATTACACTTCAAATCAGAGAATGTGAGGGAAAAGTTGGGCAAATTCATAAAAAAAAGTATACGAAATGCTTCAATTATGATAAGATAAGAGGTGTTTTGCGGATACGAAGGCGCGAAGCGGGGGATTACTTAACCGTAGATTCCCAGGGGCATAAGAAAAAATTAAAAGAATATTTTATAAATGAGAAGATCCCGCAAAAAGAGCGGGATGCAATGTGGCTGCTTGCAGAAGAGTCACATATCATTTGGGTCATTGGTGGGCGTATCAGTACATGCTATAAAATAGATGAGCATACGAAACGAATATTAGAAGTACAGGTAGTCGGAGGAAATTATTATGAAGATCAAGAAGATTAATGTTCATTTTTCAGAGAAAGAAGTGGCAGCAAGAGTAAAAGAGTTAGGGGAACAGATCAGTGCAGACTACGGTGACGAACCGGTATGTCTGATCTGTATCTTAAAAGGTTCCATTTTCTTTACCTGTGAGCTGGCAAAACGGATCACTTCGCCGGTAGAATTAGAGTTCATGTCCGTGTCAAGCTATGGTGCAGGAACCTCTTCCAGCGGTGTCGTTAAGATCGTGCAGGATCTTGCAACAAGCATTGAGGGCAAGAATGTACTTGTGATCGAGGATATCATCGATTCCGGCAGAACATTAAGTTATCTGATGCAGAATTTAAAAACAAGAAAGCCAAAGAGTCTGAAATTATGTACTCTGTTAGACAAACCGGATCGTCGTGTTGTAGAAGTACCGGTAGACTATGTCGGATTTGTCATTCCGGATGAGTTTGTCGTAGGATATGGTATGGATTACGACCAGAGATACAGAAATCTGCCTTATATTGGATTTGTAGAGACTGAGGACTAAATATAAAGGAGAGATAGATTGAATAAGAGAAGTAATTTAAGGGGATTTGGAGTTTACCTGATCCTGATCCTTGCTGTGATCGCAATCTGGTATTGGCTGGATGGAACTTCCGTAACCAACGGATACACCAGACAGCAGTTTGAGGAGGCGCTGGAATCGGGAACGGTAGCACAGATCCATGTGGTACAAAACAGAGAGATCCCGACCGGAAGCGTACAACTGACTTTTAACGATGGTTCCAGCAAGGTTCTGCTTGTATCCGATGTAGCAGAGATCGAGAACTATATGCGTGAGCAGGGGATCAAAAATTACACCGTGCAGGACCCGCCGGAAGAGAGCTGGCTTTTAACACTGCTACCGTACCTGATCATCTTTGCGGCAATGTTCATTTTCTTTATGATCATGACAAACCAGGCTGCAGCAAATGCGGGCGGCAACAGCAAGATGATGAATTTCGGCAAGAGCCGTGCCAAGATGATGCCGGATGATCCGGCAAAGCGCGTTACTTTTGCCAATGTAGCAGGCTTAAAAGAGGAAAAAGAAGAATTAGAAGAGATCGTAGACTTTCTGCGTGCACCGCAGAAATATACAAAGCTTGGAGCGAGAATCCCAAAGGGAGTCCTTCTGGTAGGACCTCCTGGTACTGGTAAGACACTTTTGGCAAAAGCGATCGCAGGAGAAGCCGGGGTACCGTTCTTTAGCATTTCAGGTTCCGATTTCGTTGAGATGTTTGTCGGTGTCGGAGCTTCCCGTGTGAGAGATCTGTTTGAGGAGGCAAAGAAAAATGCGCCTTGTATCGTATTTATCGATGAGATCGATGCGGTCGCAAGACGTCGTGGAACCGGTATGGGCGGCGGACATGATGAGCGCGAGCAGACCTTAAACCAGATGTTAGTTGAGATGGATGGTTTCGGAGTCAACGAGGGAATTATCGTGATGGCGGCAACCAACCGTGTCGATATCTTAGATCCGGCGATCATGCGTCCGGGCCGGTTTGACCGTAAAGTCTATGTGGGACGTCCGGATGTAGGCGGCAGGGAAGAGATCCTCCGTGTGCATGTGAAGAATAAGCCACTTGGCGACGATGTGGATCTAAAGCAGATCGCGCAGACAACAGCCGGATTTACCGGGGCAGATTTAGAGAACCTGTTAAATGAGGCTGCCATTGTTGCGGCAAAAGAAAACCGGGCATTCCTGACACAGGAAGACATCAAGAAAGCATTTGTAAAAGTAGGCATTGGAGCAGAAAAGAAGAGCCGTGTGATCTCCGAAAAAGAGAAACGCATTACGGCGTTCCACGAATCCGGTCATGCGATCTTATTCCATCTGCTGCCGGATGTCGGACCGGTATATTCCGTATCGATCATCCCGACCGGAAATGGTGCGGCAGGTTATACGATGCCATTGCCGGAAAAAGATGAGATGTTCAACACCAAAGGAAAGATGATCCAGGATATTATCGTATCGCTTGGCGGTCGTGTGGCTGAGGAACTGGTATTTGATGATATCACGACCGGAGCTTCCCAGGATATCAAACAGGCAACCAAGATGGCAAAAGATATGGTGACCCGCTATGGTATGTCAGAGAACATCGGACTGATCTGTTATGATAATGACGATGACGAAGTGTTTATCGGAAGAGATCTGGCACATACCAGAGGTTACAGTGAGGGTGTTGCTTCTGCCATTGATCAGGAAGTGAAGAATATCATTGATGATTGCTATGCGAAAGCAAAGAAGATGATCGCAGAGAACAGAGGTGTGTTAGATGCCTGCGCGGCTCTCCTTCTGGAAAAGGAAAAAATCAGCAGGGAAGAGTTCGAAGCGTTATTTGAAGCTTAAATTATGCAAAAATACTTTGTAAAATTGGGAATAGGGAAAAAGGTACTATACAGAATGCACAGATTCTTATATGAAAAATTGTGAGGTTTGTGCAGACTTATTTGCAGGGTCATGCTATTATAATACCTGTAAAAACCCCCCAATACATTATATAGTTTTTGCTATACCCCATAGTAAAAATACCTTCTCCTAAAAATAGAACCGTTTGGTTCTATTTTTTTTTGCATAAAATTTCCAATTACCTCTTGACACTTTTTCTCACTTCATGTATATTTCATAGTAAATTGATAGGAATAATATAAAATAACAAAAACGGGAGGGAGGAAGACGATGAGAACAGAGAAAAGAAATCTTACCGATAAAGCCGTACGAAGAATAAAACGAATGGGCTGTATGCTTGGAATATTACTTGCAGGAGCAGCACTTGCAGGCTGCGGCGATAAAGTAGATCCCAATGCGGCTTCGGTAGAGATCGTAAATGTCTCCTATGACCCGACCCGGGAATTTTACGAAGCGTATAACAAATTGTTTGCAACACACTGGAAGGAAGAAAAGGGGCAGGATGTAGAAGTGATCCAGTCCCACGGAGGTTCCGGCAAACAGGCACTGGAAGTTGCAAACGGACTGGATGCGGATGTGGTGACACTGGCACTGGAAGCAGATATTACAACCATTCAGGATGCCGGACTGATCGAACCGGATTTTACGGATCAGTTCGAGGGCGACAGTTCTCCGTATACTTCCACCATCGTTTTTCTGGTGCGGAAGGGAAATCCGAAAAACATTACAGACTGGGATGACCTGTTGCAGGACGGAGTGGAAGTCATTACCCCGAATCCGAAAACATCAGGTGGAGCACGCTGGAATTATCTGGCGGCATGGTACTACTTTGAGGAACAGGGAGAGAGCGAAGAAGAGATCACCCAACATATGAAACAGCTCTATCAGAACGTACTGGTATTAGATTCTGGAGCAAGAGGTTCTACCACAACGTTTACGGAGAACGGACAGGGTGATGTGCTGATCGCATGGGAAAATGAGGCATTTCTTTCGATGAAAGAGACACCCGGTGAATACGAGATCGTAGTGCCGTCTGCTTCTATTTTATGTCAGCCAACGGTAGCGGTGGTGGATGAGGTTGCCGACCGCAGAGGAAGCCGTGAGGTGGCAGAGGAGTATCTGGGTTATCTGTATTCCGATGAGGCTCAGCGGTTAGAAGCACAGAATTATTTCAGACCGTACCGGGAAGACATCTTACAGGAATTTGCCACAGAGGATGAGAGCAATGTCATCACGGAAGTGCCGGAGGATGATAAATGGATCATTACCGATATCAATCTTACCGACATCAGCCACTTTGGCGGCTGGGCAGCGGCGGGAGAAAAACATTTTGCGGATGATGCCATTTTTGACAGTATCTATGAGCGATAGGAAAGAAAAAGCGATGGGAGGAACTCACATGAACCAGAAGAGAAAGAAAAACAAAAGAGTGATACCGGGATTTGGGCTGACCATGGGAATTACCCTTACCATGCTGGGACTTGTCGTATTACTTCCACTCTGTTCGCTGATTATATTTTCGGCAAAACTTTCACCGGCAGAATTTATCGCAACCGTAACCAGACCAAGAGTGCTTGCCAGCTACGCAGTCAGCTTTGAAACCGCTTTTATCGCAGCTCTTGTGGATGCCGTGATGGGCATGATCCTTGCATGGGTGCTGGTACGGTATGAATTTCCGGGAAAAGCGATCATGAATGGAATGATCGAACTGCCATTTGCGCTGCCGACTGCGGTTGCAGGAATCACACTGACACATCTGACGACCACGAATGGCTGGGTGGGCAGCCTGTTTGCCAGGTTTGGGATCGAGATCGCTTACACAAGATTTGGAATTATTGTTGCACTGGTCTTTGTCGGTATTCCATTTGTGGTACGCGCCGTACAGCCGGTACTTGAAAAGCTGGATTCTCAGTATGAGGAGGCTGCTGACATCCTTGGAGCGAATAAAAGACAGACACTATTCCGCGTGATCCTGCCGGAGATCGCACCTGCACTGATCGCAGGGTTTACGATGTCATTTGCCAGAGGGCTTGGAGAATATGGCAGCGTTGTATTTATCGCAGGAAACACACCGTATGAGACAGAGATCGCACCACTTATGATCATGTCGAAACTGCAGGAATTTGATTATGCGAGTGCTACATCGATCGCACTTGTCATGTTGTTTGCAGCATTTATCATTCTGTTGATCAACGCTATGATACAGAGCCGGGCATCAAAGATCACAAGCGGGATCGCATAAGGGGGCGGACTATGAAAGAAAAGAAAAAGAATGGAGTCCTTGGATGGATTTTAATCGGGATCAGTGTTATATTTTTATTAGTCATGTTGGTCCTGCCATTAATTTATGTACTTGCAACTGCATTTGGAGAGGGCATCAGTGTATTCGTGGCAGCCGTAACCGATAAATATGCAAAGCGTGCCATTGCACTTACCATAGAGGTAACTGTTATTGCAGTGGTGGTCAACACCATATTTGGACTGGCGGCATCCTGGTGCATTACAAGATTTCAGTTCCGCGGGAAAAAGATCATTTCTTCGCTGATCGATCTGCCACTTACGGTATCACCGATCATTGCGGGACTTGTCTATGTGCTGACTTTTGGACGTCAGAGCGTGTTATATGATTATCTGCAGAGAGCAGGGATCAAGATTATTTTTGCAGTACCTGGAATTGTGCTGGCAACCATATTTGTGACATTCCCTTTTATTTCCAGAGAGATCATTCCGGTGTTAAATACACGTGGAACGGAGGAAGAGGAAGCGGCGGCATTGATGGGGGCAAATGGATTTACAATCTTTAAGCGGGTAACGTTCCCCCATATCAAATGGGCACTGCTATATGGAATCGTGCTCTGCAGTGCAAGAGCCATGGGAGAGTTTGGTGCCGTTTCCGTGCTTTCCGGTCACTTAAAAGGAAAAACGAACACGATGCCGCTTTACATTGAAATGCTATATCAGGGCTATGATTTTACAGGCGCGTTTGCTGTTTCTGCAGTTTTAGTGGGGATGGCAGTCATCATTCTGATCCTGAGAAGTGTGTTGGAACATAAAGGCGAAAAAGAAGCGTAAGTGCAGGAATGAGGGAAGTTATGGCGGAGCAGAACAGACAGTATGTAGAGTTAAAACATATCAATAAAAATTATAAGGACTTCAAGGCCTCAGACGATATTAATTTCACAATAGAAAAAGGAAAACTGATCGGACTGCTTGGACCGAGCGGAAGCGGAAAGACAACGATCCTTCGCATGATCGCAGGACTTGAGACCGCAGACTCCGGAGAGATTTTGATCGATGGAAAAGTGGTAAATGATGTGCCGGCAAGTGAGCGTGGGATCGGGTTCGTATTTCAGAATTACGCATTGTTCCGTTACATGACGGTTTATGAAAATATTGCATTCGGTCTTGATGTAAAAAAATGGAAGAAAGCCGATATCAAACGACGTGTGGATGAATTAGTGGAACTGGTCGGACTGAAAGGGTTTGAAAAACGTTATCCGAACCAGCTCTCCGGCGGACAGAGACAGAGGGTGGCGTTTGCAAGGGCACTGGCACCAAATCCGGAACTGCTTCTTTTGGATGAACCGTTTGCGGCGATCGATGCCAAAGTACGGCTGGAACTGCGGAGCTGGCTTCGGGAGATGATCACCAAGGTCGGGATCACAAGCATTTTCGTGACACATGATCAGGATGAGGCGATCGAGGTCGCAGATGAGATCATCATCACGAACCATGGATGGATCGAGCAGAAGGGAAGTCCGATGGAGATCTACAGCAAGCCAAAGACGCCGTTTGTAACAGAATTTATGGGAAATCCGACCAGAATACAGAATATCAACAATTTTAAGGGATTTGAGAAATTTGAGTCAGGACTGCACGCGGTTATTCGGCCGGAACATGTCAGCATAACAAAAAAAGACGAGGAAAGCCGTTACGATTCTTCTGTGGAAGAGGGCGTGGTAGAACGGGTCATGTTCCGTGGACGGGAGATCGAACTTTTAGTACGTGTGCACGAGGTACTCCTCACCGCAAACCGCAGACTCGAAGAGGCGGTGATCAAAGAAGGCGAGCGTGTCAACGTATTTATTTACCGGGCATTTATCTTTGGAGATGTCGTAGATGAGAAGAAACCACCGGAAGTACTGATCGTAGACAATGCAAATATTGAGACGGAGGAATTGTTCTATATCTAAAAATAAGCTGTTGATCCGGGCAGATGAATGGCAGAAAGGCATGGAGAGTGTATGAAAACGGAAATCGTAAGGACAGATGTATTGATCATAGGAGGCGGAACCTCCGGCTGTTATGCGGCACTGACGATCGCGGAAGAAAAGAAAGATCTCCGGGTGGTGATCGCAGAAAAAGCAAATATCATAAGAAGCGGATGCCTGGCAGCGGGTGTGAACGCATTAAATGCTTATATTACAGAGGGGCGCACCCCACAGGATTATGTGGACTACGCAAAGAAAGATGCGGCAGGGATCGTCCGGGAAGACCTGCTTTACACGATGTCAGAGGGACTGAACCGTGTGACAGCGAAACTGGAGGAACTGGGATTAGTTATTTTAAAAGATGAAAACGGAAAGTATGTCACCAGAGGAAACCGCAACATCAAAATTAACGGAGAGAATATCAAACCGATCCTGGCAGAGGCGGTAAAAGAGCAGGAAAATGTCAGAGTCATCAACCATGTGAACGTGACCGATTATATCGTAGAAGATGGCAGGATCGCCGGTGCGTATGGCTTTGATGTCAATGAAAAGAAAGCATATCTGTTCCTTGCGGATGCGGTATTGTGCGCGACAGGAGGGGCAGCCGGTTTATACCGTCCAAACAATCCGGGATTTTCCAGACATAAGATGTGGTATCCACCGTTTAACACCGGAGCCGGATATGCCATGGGAATTTTGGCAGGAGCGGAAATGACAACCTTTGAGATGCGTTTTATCGCATTGCGGTGTAAAGACACGATCGCTCCGACCGGTACCATTGCACAGGGAGTTGGGGCAAAACAGATCAATTCCAAAGGTGAGATCTATGAGACGAAATACGGGATCACGACACAGGAACGTGTCTATGGAACGGTAGCGGAAAATCAGGAGGGAAGAGGTCCCTGCTATCTGCATACGGAAGGGATCACCAAAGAACAGGGGCAGGATTTACTGAAAGCATATTTAAATATGGCACCGAGTCAGACGCTAAAATGGATCGAAAGCGGAAAGGCACCGGAAGAGCAGGACGTTGAGATCGAAGGAACGGAGCCATATATTGTCGGAGGTCATACGGCGAGCGGTTACTGGGTGGATGCCAAACGCCGCACCACATTAAAAGGGCTCTATGCAGCCGGAGATGTGGCAGGAGGATGCCCGCAGAAATATGTGACAGGAGCACTGGTAGAAGGCGAGATCGCCGCAAAGACCATCCTTACTGATCTGGCAGAGGATGCAGGGGAAAAGGCGGGATCGGAACAGAGAGCAGAGCAGCTTTTAAAAGAAGAAACGGCTGCCTATGAGGCATATTTTTCCGGAGAGGAAGCCTTCTATACGACAGAGCAGTTAGAGGAAGCCATGCAGAAAGTCATGGATGCCTATGCAGGCGGGATCGGCACCAATTACCGTTATAACGAGAAGCAGTTAAAGATCGCAGAGCAAAAGATCAGGCAGCTTTCCGAACTGACTGGAATGCTTCAGGCAAAAGATATGGATGATCTGCTCCACATCTATGAGTTAAAGGAACGCCTGGTGGTCTGCGAAAGTGTCATCGCACATCTTAAGGCAAGAAAAGAGACCCGCTGGCAGGGATTTTCCCAGAATATGGATTATCCGAAAAAGAGCGTGGACTGGAATAAATATGTCAACTCCGTAAGACGAAATGGAAAGATTGAGATCTTGATTAAAGATCTTGGAGGAGTTGCAGATCTGAGAGAGGGGGAAACAGACCATGAGCATAGCGATCAGGCAGAATAACTGTGTGGGATGCAGGCGGTGCATTGAGGTGTGTCCGGGAAATCTGATCAAACTGGATGCAGGCACTGGGAAGGCATACATCAAAGAACCACGAGATTGTTGGGGCTGTACTTCCTGTCTGAAAGAGTGTAAAATGGGTGCGATCGCTTTTTTCCTGGGTGCAGATATCGGAGGAAGAGGCAGTTGCTTATCCATTCAGGAAGAGGGCGATCTGCGGCACTGGCGGATCACCGATCCACAGGGGAATGTAGAGACAATTACGGTAAACAGAAAAGATGCAAATAAATATTAGGAGGAGAGAAAGATGAGTGAATTATCACATTTAGATGAACTGGAAGCAGAAGCGATTTACATTATCCGTGAAGTTGCTGCGGAGTGTGAAAAACCAGTCATGCTTTATTCAATAGGAAAGGACAGTTCGGTCATGCTGCACCTTGCCATGAAGGCATTTTACCCGGAGAAGCCACCTTTTCCGTTTTTACATATTGATACGACATGGAAATTCCATGAGATGATCGAATTTCGTGACCGCATTGCGAAAGAAAACGGCATTGAGATGCTTGTATACTCCAATCAGGAGGGCATTGATGCAGGAATCAATCCATTTGACCATGGCGCAGCCTATACGGATATTATGAAAACACAGGCGTTAAAACAGGGACTGAAAAAATATGGCTTTACCGCAGCTTTTGGCGGTGGAAGAAGAGATGAGGAGAAATCCAGAGCAAAAGAGCGTATCTTCTCTTTCAGAAATGAAGCGCAGGCGTGGGATCCGAAAAATCAGAGACCGGAGATGTGGAAACTTTATAATACCAAGATCAACAAGGGCGAGAGCATCCGTGTATTCCCAATTTCAAACTGGACCGAAAAAGACATCTGGCAGTACATCAAAAGAGAAAACATTGAGATCGTACCGCTGTATTTTGCCAAAGAGCGTCCGGTTGTATACCGGGATGGAAATATCATCATGGTAGATGATGACCGCTTCAAATTCCGTGAAGGAGAAAAAGTGGAGATGAAAAAAGTCCGTTTCCGTACCTTAGGCTGCTATCCGCTGACCGGTGGTGTTGAGTCAGATGCGGTAACACTGGATGAGATCATAGATGAGACATTAAGTGCAGTTTCTTCCGAGCGTACCAGCCGAGTGATCGATAATGAGGCAGCAGGAAGCATGGAGAGAAGAAAGAGGGAGGGATATTTCTAATGAAAGGTTTATTAAAATTTATTACCTGTGGAAGTGCTGATGATGGAAAATCCACTCTGATCGGGCATATCTTATATGATGCAAAATTACTGTATGCAGACCAGGAAAAAGCATTGGAATTAGACAGCAAGGTGGGAAGCCGTGAGGGAGCAATCGACTATTCCCTTCTGTTAGACGGACTGATGGCAGAGAGAGAGCAGGGGATTACGATCGATGTTGCATACCGTTATTTTACAACAGATCACAGAAGCTTTATCGTTGCCGATACACCTGGACATGAAGAATATACCAGAAACATGGCAGTCGGTGCATCTTTTGCAGATCTTGCCATCATCCTTGTGGATGCAAAGCAGGGCGTATTGGTGCAGACCAGACGTCATGCAAGGATCTGCTCGCTGATGGGTATCCGCTATTTTGTATTTGCAGTAAATAAAATGGACCTGATCGGATACGATGAGGCAAAATTCAAACAGATCGAGACACAGATCTTAGAACTGGCAAAAGAACTGTCCCTTGAGAGTGTCAAGATCATACCGGTTTCCGCAACCGAAGGAGATAACGTAACAACAAAATCAGAAAATATCCCATGGTACAAGGGAGAGCCGATCCTTACTTACTTAGAGCAGGTTGACGTTACCGAAAAGGCAAAAGAGCAGGGATTTTATATGCCGGTACAGCGTGTCTGCCGCCCAAATCATACGTTCCGTGGTTTCCAGGGTCAGATCGAGGCAGGGGAGATCAGTGTAGGCGAGGAGATCACCGCACTTCCAAGCAACGAAAAAGCGAAGGTAAAGAGTATTCTGGTTGCCGGAAAAGAAGCAGATCATGCGGGTACAGGAAGCCCTGTTACCATTCAGCTGGATAAAGAAGTGGATGTATCAAGAGGATGTGTGCTTACCAAAGACAGTGATCTTGTGGTAGCACAGAAGTTTACAACGACGATCCTCTGGATGGATGATGCAGAACTGACACCGGGTGGTGACTATTTTGTAAAACTGGGAACCAAGCTGATCACCGGTTCTGTGACAGAGATCGAGTACAAGATCGATGTCAATACCGGAGAGCACAAACAGGCGGACTCCCTGCACAAAAATGAGATTGCAGTCTGCACCGTTGTATTGGATGAGAAGATCCCAATGGATGTATTCAAACGACACAAGACATTAGGTGAACTTATTTTGATCGACCGCGTGACCAATATGACCTCTGCCTGCGGTGTTGTAGAGCACATCAGCAGCGAAAATGAATTAGAGGAACCGGTATTTGTAAAAGGAGACTTAAAAGCCAGAGGGGATCTTTTTGAGGAATTCTATTATAATCTTGCCAAAGAGACCGTAACCAAACACAGACCGGAGCACAAAACCTATACCGTGGGAGATGTGATCGAGACAGAGGGTGCATCCTACGCATATCCGAAGGATTTTGATATCGTGGCATTAAGAGACGGCGCAGCAATCCGGGTACGTGGCGGCGCAGTCGAGGAGATCCTGCCACTGAAAGAGTATGGCTATCTTGGAGTACCGGTCGTAAATGGACGTGGATTTGCGCTTAAGGTACAGTCAGAGAGCGACTGGTCAGAATTTTTAAGTGCGTACGAGAATGCAAAAGATGACAGCAGCTTCTGGAACAGCCATGCAGAGTTTGGTACGTATCGGAAAGTCGTGTTCCACAATAGTGACTGGGAAAAATAATTTAAAAATAGTTGTGCACATTTCACAAAAACAAATGTCACTTTTTGTGAAGTTTGTGCACACTTATTGGGAAAGACATGGTAATATAATAACTGTAAAACCCCCCCAATACATTATATAGTTTTTGCTATACCCCATAGTAAAAATACCTTCTCCTAAAAATAGAACCAGATGGTTCTATTTTTTTTTACTTTAAAATAACAAAAAAGCGAAGAGGTGTTAAGTTAAATGCCTCTCCGCGCTTCTTCTTCGAGATGCTCGATGTCTGCAATATGTTTGTTTACGAAAGTCAGATACACATCGTAATAAATATTTTCCCGGTTATGTTCGGTTAAGACCATAAGTTCCTCATACAGATCCGTGTGAGCTAAGATAAGGTCGACCAAAACCGGATCATACTCGGTTCCCTTTCCGTTACACAATTCCTGTACCACGGTTTCAAAAGACTTTGCATTGTGATAATTGCGGCTTAAATAGTCCGTTGCCGCATCCAGGCAGTCACAGACATGGATGAGGTTGATGATGGGACAGTACTTGGAGTGGATATGGTCAAAATCGACCGGATAACCCCGTTTCCCATCATAGGATTTATGATGTCCGAGTGCAATATCTTTAAATCGGGCAAAATCAGGGTCTGCAGAAAGATATTCCGCGCCCTTTTTCGGGTGCATCCGGATGAGGTTAAACTCATAGTCGGTCAGCTTGCGGTGCTGTGTGGTGACAACAGGGATGATACCATTTTTCCCGATGTCGTGCAGCAGGGCGGACTGGACGATATAGTCTAAAATTTCCGCCTGATGAGACAGAATGAAAGTAACATCAATGTCCTTATCAGAATTTGGAGCGATCAGATATTCCGGACAATAAAGAAAGATCCGTTTTACGATCGCCTCTGCGAGATAAGAGACCATGACAGAGTGTGTCAGTGTCGATAAATGGCTTGACACAACAGAATTGATGATAAAGTTGATCTTTTCGACTGCGTTATCAAAGGTTGCTAAAAACAGCGGCTGGAAGGTGGCAAAACGCACGCCGTCACTGATCGTATAAGTTTCGATGATATCATAGTCCCTGCTTAAAAATTTGCGCAGCACATTCTGATAGGCAGCATAATACGGACGTTTTTCCTCAAAAGAAAAAGGTGTTTTTTCTAAAAGGCCAATCAGAATAAGTGGATAATCAATGTAATAGGTCTCGTAATCAAATTCCGGCTCAGTCTCAAGCATTTCCTCATGTTTAAAATAATAATCGTGCAGTACCTGCCAGACGGTCAGATAAGACAGTTGTCCCTCATCTGACAGTAATTTGTAGTAACAAAATACGGTTGAAGCAGGACAGGCATAAAGCGAATCGGAAACGTTTTTCGTTTCATAGAACCGCGATTTGATCATTTCTGCGCAGATCGCGTGGATCTCCGGCGAAAAAGTAAGTCCTTCTATGTCTGCGACACAGTCGTTGGTCAGAAAATCATCGAGTGCGCTCTGGCATAAAAGAGGGATACGCGGATTTGTCGTATCATATTGTGTAAATTTTTTGCGTGTCCGGATGGAGTAAAGTTCCTGCCAGAAAGAATATGCCTCTTCAACAGAAATGCTGCCCAGGCGGGGCGCGACCCGGATGAGGTTATTATATGCAATAAAAATATAGTCACGACTGGAAGGCAGCAGAAATGTATCAATGCTGTCCCGGTAAGAAATTACCTTTTTATAATAATAGGCCACCTGTTTTACCATGTCTCCGTGATCTGTGCGCGCAAGCTGTGAAGAAGCGTAGCCGGCACAGGTATAGAGAAACAGTAGGGTCTCAACATCATCAAGCTTCTCATAATAAGGAAGCAGTGATTTTGAGAGAGACAGGAGTATGGTAGGTTCGTTATTGCGTGCATAGTAAAGCTTCCGGCAATAACGTAGCATCACATCATAATGCGAAGCGTCCAGCTCTTCTTTCTGCTCATCAAAAAGGCGGTGGAAAGAGGAAATGAGATGCTGATTTTCCTGACAGGCACTTTGCTGAAAATTAGCACAGGCGCGCAGACGTTTGATCCATTCGTCTTTGCTGGCAAGTGCCAATAACTTTTCATCCAGGGAAATGCTGTTTATGAAATTGGAAAAATAGGTTTCAAACGCATATTCGATGTCTGTGACGGTGACCATAGATACCTCCTAAAAATGTTGCGTTTCTATTATAGACTCATTTTTGGAAAAAATCTTCATGATAATTTACAAAATTTCCCTTGTTTTCTGGTACTTTTGACAGTGGTTTGGACAGAAAAATCATTTTTTTAAAAAATGTTAGATTATTATCTAATGATAAATGCTTGACAATTATCTAATATTGGTATTAAAT
>JBNMKU010000048.1:0-18014 GCA_050874505.1 Roseburia sp.
CGGTGATGATGATCTCTCTTGGATGTATCTGTTATAAGATCGGGGAAAAAATAGCGGCACGCTCATTTTCCAAAGGGGAACGCATTGCCATTTCCGTAGCGGAACTCGTGATCTATCTGATGATCTTTGGATATATGGATGTGGCAGAGCGCACCAATAAGCTGTCCTGGCTGCTGGTCTATCTGATGGGCGCAGGAGCAGCCTTAACTTATTCCAAAGCAGGTTACCTGACAGAATATCTGGATGGAAAAGTGGCGACCTTCCTTGGCGAGTACAGCTATAACTGTTATCTGGCGCATTGGGCAATGCTCCAGCTTGTGTATTCCGTAACCTGGCTGACACATGCCCAGAAGGGTGTCATTTATCTGGTGGCAAGTGCGGCAAATGCACTGTTTGTCATGTATGTTTCAAAAGGGCTGCGTGTGGGATGGAAAAAACTGCGTGGGCAGCGTGCGTAAAAGAATGGAAAGGATGAAAGCATGAGAAAAGATCATAAAATGGGAAGTGTAATTTTCCTTGGGATCATGACTGCGGCACTTCTTATAAGCGGCTGTGGGACAAATAATACCACAGCAGATACTTCGGAACCAACTCAGGCACAGACGGCTGAAAATGAGACGGAGTTTGATGTCACCTCCCTGATGGAGGAGCGGACCGAGCCGAAGCAGGAAACCCAGCCGGAAACGGAAGCCCTCTTACAGGAGACAGAAGTAACGGAGCAGTCGGAGGAAGTAACCGAGACAGAGGAAATGCCGGAAACGGAAACTCCAGCAAAACCGGAAGGGGAGACGGAAATAATGGATCAGGAAGCAAAACAGGAGAGACCGCAGGTAACCGGTGGTGGAAAACTTGTATGTATTGATGCCGGACATCAGGGCAGGGGAAACAGTGAACAGGAGCCGATCGGTCCCGGCGCAACCGAGACCAAGGCGAAAGTGGCATCGGGAACCTCCGGTGTTGCGAGCGGACTGGCAGAATATGAACTGACCCTTCAGGTTTCCTTAAAACTGCAGCAGGAGCTTACCAACCGTGGCTATCAGGTATTGATGGTGCGCACGAGCAATGATGTGAATATCAGCAATTCGGAGCGTGCAGCGATCGCAAATGACAATCATGCAGATGCGTTTATCCGGATCCATGCAAATGGAAGTGAGAACGCAGCTGCAAACGGTGCCATGACCATCTGTCCGACCGCGGCAAATCCATATTGTTCCAATATCTACAGCAGTTCAAGAGCCCTGTCCGATGCGGTATTAACCAGTCTTTGTGCTGCAACCGGAGCAAAAAGCGAGGGCGTATGGGAAACGGATTCCATGAGCGGGATCAACTGGTGCCAGGTGCCTGTCACGATTGTGGAGATGGGTTACATGACAAATGCAAATGAAGATGCACTGATGGCGACAGACGATTATCAGAATAAGATCGTGACCGGGATTGCAAACGGAATCGATGTGTATTTTGCACAGTAAAAACAGATTGGAACATCAGAAAAAGGATGCCGTAAATGGCATCCTTTTTCATATCGTAACGATTATTTTGTATTTTTTACTGCGGCTTCGACAAAACCTTTGAATAACGGATGTGGACGGTTTGGTCTTGATTTGAATTCCGGGTGAGCCTGTGTTGCAAGGAACCATGGGTGATCCGGGATCTCGATCATTTCGACAATACGTCCGTCCGGGGAGGTACCACAGAGCTTCATGCCATTTTCTGTAAGCGCGGCACGAAAATCGTTGTTGACTTCGTAACGATGACGATGTCTCTCATGGATCTCTTCGGAACCGTATAATTCATATGCTTTGGAAGTTTTATCCAGAACACATGGATAAGAACCAAGTCTTAAGGTACCACCGATGTCCTCGACACCATTCTGATCTGGCATCAATGCGATGACCGGATGCGTGGTGTTTGGATCAAGCTCGATGCTGTGCGCATCGTTAAATCCGCAGACATGTCTTGCATATTCGATGATGGCAACCTGCATACCAAGGCAGAGACCAAGGTATGGAACGTTATGCTCTCTTGCATATTTGGCAGCTGTGATCATACCCTCGACTCCACGGGAACCAAAACCGCCCGGTACGATGATACCAGCCATATCGCCTAAAAGCTCATCGACGTTGTCTTCATTTAAGGTTTCAGAGTCTACCCAGTGAAGATCAACTGTGGCACGTTCTGCGATACCGCCGTGTTTTAATGCCTCGACAACGGAGATGTAAGCATCATGCAGCGCAATGTATTTGCCGACCAATGCGATCTTGACTTCCTTGTTTGGATGACGGAGCGCATCTACCATTGCTTCCCAGTCTTTTAAATCAGGATCTGGGCACTCTAAATGTAAGGCATTGCATGCAACTTTTGCGAGATTTTCTTTTTCCATGGCAAGAGGAGCTTCGTATAAATATTCCACATCCAGGTTCTGAAGTACGTTCTGGTTTGGAACATTACAGAATAAAGCGATCTTGTCCTTTAAGCTCTGATCAAGAGGCTGTTCGGAACGGCAGACGATGATATCCGGCTGGATACCCATTCCCTGCAGCTCTTTTACACTTGCCTGGGTAGGCTTTGTCTTTAATTCACCGGATGCCTTAATATAAGGAATTAAGGTAACGTGGATCAGAATGGCATTTTCATGTCCGACTTCATGCTGGAACTGACGGATCGCCTCTAAAAATGGCTGGCTCTCGATATCTCCGACGGTTCCGCCGACTTCGATGATGGCAATATGCGTTTCATCGGAAGTGAAGTTGCGGTAGAAACGGCTCTTGATCTCATTGGTGATATGAGGGATAACCTGAACGGTACCGCCACCGAAATCTCCACGGCGTTCTTTTTGCAGAACAGACCAGTAAACTTTACCGGTTGTGACATTGGACTGTTTGGTCAGACTCTCATCGATAAAACGCTCGTAGTGACCTAAGTCAAGGTCGGTTTCTGCGCCATCATCCGTTACGAAAACCTCTCCGTGCTGGATTGGGTTCATCGTCCCAGGATCGATGTTGATGTAGGGGTCAAATTTTTGCATCGTCACTTTGTATCCACGGGCTTTTAAAAGTCTTCCCAGGGAAGCTGCCGTGATACCTTTTCCGAGACCGGAAACAACGCCGCCGGTGACAAAGACGTACTTTACAGGCATAGGGTTATCCTCCTCATATAATAAGTATAAATTGATAAATAAAAAAGTTCACGTATTTTATAACCCATATAGTATACAACTAAGTATTTGCAAAATCCAGCAAAATCTAAAAAAGATAAATGGAAATTTATAAAATCTTTAGAAATAACAAGAAAAGTTCATCAAGTTCGTATTGCTTTTCATTTTTCTTTTCAATATAATAAAGTAGAAATTTGTAATAAAAGTATGATAAAATCCGGGTACAGCTTTAGGCTGCAACTGTGGAAAGGATCAATATCTTATGGATAATCAGGGACCAAATAATTACAGCAATGGAAACAACAATTACAACAACAATGGAAATAACGGAGGCAATGGTGGCGGCGGTAACGGCGGCGACGGCGGAAAGAACAATCGCAACGGCCAGTTTGTCATGGCATTTATCCTGGTGTCGTTAGTCATTTTGTTCATTATGAGTATGGTGTCAAACCAGTTCAACCAGATGAGCACGCAGGAGATATCCTATACCGAGTTTTTACAGAAGGTAGAAGCAGACGAGATCAAATCCGTTGAGATCGGCTCGTATGAGATCACGATCACGCCGGTAACCAAAGAGGAAAACGCCAATAAACCTTATCAGATGACCTATTACTGCGGCAGGGTTGCAGATGAAGACCTGCTTCCGTTGTTAAAAGAGCACAATGTAGAGATCTATGGTGTGATCCCGGATAATACATCAACCTGGATCTACAGCATTTTAAGTTATCTGATCCCGCTCGCACTGATCTGGATCTTACTTGGCTTTTTAATGCGCCGCATGGGCGGTGGAGCAATGGGTGTTGGAAAGAGCAACGCCAAAGTATATGTAGAGAAACAGACAGGGGTTACCTTTAAGGATGTCGCAGGACAGGATGAGGCAAAAGAATCCTTACAGGAAGTGGTAGATTTCTTACACAATCCGAAAAAATATAAAGAGATCGGTGCAAAACTGCCGAAAGGTGCACTGTTAGTCGGACCTCCTGGTACCGGTAAAACATTGCTGGCAAAGGCAGTTGCGGGTGAGGCAAAGGTACCGTTCTTCTCACTGGCAGGATCTGATTTCGTAGAGATGTTTGTCGGTGTGGGTGCATCCCGTGTCCGTGACCTGTTTAAAGAAGCGCAGAAACAGGCACCGTGTATCATCTTTATCGATGAGATCGATGCCATCGGTAAGAGCCGTGACAGCCGTTATGGCGGAAACGACGAGCGGGAGCAGACCTTAAACCAGTTACTGGCAGAGATGGACGGTTTTGATACTTCAAAAGGATTGCTGATCCTTGCAGCGACTAACCGACCGGAGGTACTTGATAAGGCATTGCTGCGTCCGGGACGTTTTGACCGCCGGATCATCGTTGATAAACCGGACTTAAAGGGACGTCTTGAAACCTTAAAGGTTCATTCCAAGGATGTTATGATGGATGAAACCGTCGATCTGGATGCACTGGCACTTGCAACCGCAGGACTGGTAGGATCTGATCTTGCCAATATGATCAACGAGGCTGCCATCAATGCAGTAAAGAACGGCAGAAAATTTGTAAACCAGTCCGACCTGTTTGATGCGTTTGAGCTGGTTGCAGTAGGTGGAAAAGAAAAGAAAGACCGCATTATGAGTGACAAGGAGCGTAAGATCGTATCTTACCATGAGGTTGGTCACGCCATGGTCACCGCATTACAGAAGAATACAGAGCCGGTACAGAAGATCACGATCGTGCCTCGTACCATGGGTGCGCTTGGTTATACCTTACAGACACCGGAAGAAGAGAAATACTTACAGACCAAGGATGAACTGCTTGCCAAGATCACAACTTACATGGCAGGACGTGCGGCAGAAATGCTTGTGTTCCAGTCTGCGACAAGTGGTGCGGCAAACGATATCGAGCATGCAACAGCGATCGCAAGAGCAATGGTGACACAGTATGGTATGTCGGATAAATTTGGTATGATGTGCCTTGCAACGGTTGACAACCAGTATCTGGATAACCGTGCAGGACTGATCTGTGGCGAGGACACCGCAGCCATGATCGATGAGGAAGTCCTTTCCATTATCAACAACTGTTACAATGAGGCGATCCGTCTCCTTACCGAGAACAGGGAAGTGTTAGACCATATCTCTGAATACCTCTACGAGCATGAGACTATCACCGGAAAAGAATTTATGAAGATCTTCCGCCAGTTAAAAGGCATTGAGGAGCCGGAAGAGGAAGAAAATAAAAAGACTTTCTTCGAGCAGGCAGAGGAAGCACGCAAAAATCTGGATGAAGCCGCAAAGGGAACTTATGTGGATCATACCGTAGACGATAACACAACAGTAAATAATGATGGTGAATAATGTTTAATATTCAAGAAGAACTTAAAAAACTCCCGGATACACCGGGAGTTTATATTATGCACGATGAGAAAGATGCCATTATCTATATTGGAAAGGCGGTCAGCCTCAGAAAAAGGGTACATCAGTATTTCCAGCCGAGCCATGATGAGGGGATCAAAAAGGCGCAGATGGTAAAGCAGATCGCACGGTTTGAATACATCATTACCGATTCGGAACTGGAGGCACTGGTCTTAGAGTGCAATCTCATCAAAGAGCACCGGCCAAAATATAATACAATGCTGCGGGATGATAAGACTTACCCGTATATCAGGGTGACACTTGGAGAGGATTATCCAAGAGTCCTTTTTTCACGTCAGCAGAAAAAAGACAGATCACGGTATTTTGGACCGTATACGAGTGCGGGGGCAGTAAAAGATACGATCGAGCTGATCAATAAACTTTACGGGCTGCGCACCTGCAACCGAAACCTTCCGCGTGATACCGGAAAAGACCGTCCGTGCCTGAATTACCATATCCATCAGTGCGCGGCTCCCTGCCAGGGTTATATCAGCAAGGAAGAGTACCGCAAGAAGGTGGATGCCGCCGTTGAATTTTTAAATGGGAACTACGCGCCCATCTTAAGATCACTGGAAGAGAAGATGAACGAGGCATCGGAGCAGCTTGAATTTGAGCGTGCGATCGAGTATCGGGAACTGCTTGGAAGCGTAAAACAGATCGCACAGAAGCAGAAGATCACACATACCGATGGAGAGGACAAAGACATCATCGCACTGGCGGCAGATGACAGGGATGCTGTGGTGCAGGTATTCTTTATCCGCGATGGAAAGCTGATCGGAAGGGATCATTTCTATATTAAACTGGGAAACGAGGACAGTAAGAGCCAGATATTAACAACATTTTTGAAACAGTTCTACTCGGGAACGCCATTTCTTCCAAGAGAGATCATGCTCCAGGAGGAAGTCGAAGACATCGAGGTCTTAGAGGCATGGCTGACCCAGAAACGGGGAAGCAAAGTACACATCCGCGTGCCACAGAAAGGCATGAAAGAGAAATTAGTCGAACTGGCAAAGAAAAATGCACAGCTTGTCCTGTCTCAGGACAGAGAAAAAATGCGACGGGAAGAGGGACGTACGATCGGTGCACTAAAAGAGATCGAAAAGCTTTTGGGACTGGAACATCTGCAGCGGGTCGAGGCATTCGATATCTCCAATATCAACGGATTTGAAACCGTAGGTTCTATGATCGTCTATGAAAAAGGAAAGCCAAAGCGGAGCGATTACCGTAAGTTCAAGTTAAAGACCGTGACAGGACCGGATGATTACGCCTCCATGTATGAGGTGCTGACCAGAAGATTTACGCATGGAATGAAAGAACAGGAAGAACTTGCAGAAAAGGATCTGTCAGAGGAATATGGCAGTTTTACGCGTTTCCCGGATCTGATCATGATGGACGGTGGACGCGGACAGGTCAATATCGCATTAAAGGTGTTGGACGAATTAAAATTAAATATTCCGGTGTCTGGTATGGTAAAGGATGATAATCACCGGACAAGAGGGTTATATTATAATAATGTAGAAATCCCGATTGACCGGAACAGTGAGGGCTTTAAACTGATCACAAGGATCCAGGATGAGGCGCACCGGTTTGCAATCGAATATCATCGTTCCCTAAGGAGCAAAGGACAGGTACATTCGGTATTAGACGACATCCCTGGCATCGGACCTGCAAGGAGAAAAGCACTGATGCGCCGGTTCCAGTCTTTAGATGAGATCAAGGAAGCGGATGTGGAAACCTTAATGCAGACAGATACCATGAATGAGCAGGCAGCCCAGTCTGTCTATGATTTTTTTCATAAGCCGTCAGCAGTTGAAGAATAAAAGGGTTTGTGCTATATTAAGGATAACTGAATGTTACTGCGGTATGAGTAAAAAACAAAAGTGAGGAGACCAGGGTATGGATGGAGTTAGCGTATCAAAAGTAGCACAATTAATGGATTTGCACAATTTCCTGCCGGATATGGATTTAAAGGGACACCGCATCATGGTAAGTGATGTAAACAGACCGGCATTACAGCTCAGTGGATATTTTGAGCATTTTGAACAGTCACGTGTTCAGATCATAGGAACAGTAGAATATACCTATTTACAGCAGTTAGACAGTGAGAAGAGAGAAAAGATCTACCGTGAATTTATGGAGTATGATATTCCTGCTGTTATTTTCTGCAGGGACTTACAGCCGGATGCCACATTCCTTGCAATCGCAGTGGAGAAAAACCTGCCGGTATTCGGAAGCAAGAGAAGCACATCAGGATTTATGGCAGAGCTGATCTACTGTCTGAGTGAACAGCTTGCACCCTGCATCACCATTCACGGAGTATTGGTTGATGTCTATGGTGAAGGTCTTTTAATCATGGGTGAGAGCGGTATCGGAAAGAGTGAGGCAGCCTTGGAGCTGGTGCGCAGAGGTCACCGACTCGTAACCGATGATGTCGTAGAGATCCGAAAGATCAACGATCATATGCTGGTGGGAACTTCACCGGATATCACCCGGTACTTTATCGAATTAAGAGGTATCGGTATCATTGACGTAAAAACTCTGTTTGGTGTTGAGTGCGTTAAGGAGAAACAGCAGATCGACCTTGTCATTAAGTTAGAGGACTGGAAGAAGGACAATGAATATGATCGTCTGGGTCTGGAAGAGGAATACACAGAGTTCTTAGGCAACAAAGTCGTATGTCATTCACTTCCGATCCGTCCGGGACGAAATCTTGCAGTCATCTGTGAGACAGCCGCTGTCAACCACAGACAGAAAAAGATGGGTTATAACGCTGCACAGGAGTTATACCGCCGTGTGCAGGAAAACCTCACCAAAAAACCGGAAGAGGATGAATAATCAGGTTATAAAATAACATATGGAGGCATAAAAACAATGGAAAGACAGAACGCATGGGGAAAATACCCGGAAGGCAAAAAGAGAGAAGCAGTGTATCAGTTTGCAGAGGACTACCGCAAATTTATATCTGACTGCAAGACAGAAAGAGAGTGCGTTACAGAGTTTGAAAAAAAAGCAGTGAATGCCGGATTTTTAAAACTGGAAGATGTGATAAAGAAAGGAACTGCCTTAAAAGCAGGAGATAAGATCATCGCAAATAACATGGGCAAAGGAATCGCCATGTTCGTGATCGGAAAGAAACCGATCGAAGAAGGCATGAACATCTTAGGAGCACACATTGACTCCCCACGTATGGACTTGAAACAGGACCCGTTATATGAAGATACGGATTTTGCACTGTTAGATACCCATTACTATGGCGGTATCAAAAAATATCAGTGGGTTACCTTACCATTGGCATTACATGGAGTGATCGTAAAGAAAGACGGAACCGTAGTTCAGGTAAACATCGGTGACAAACCGGGGGACCCGGTATTTGGTGTGAGTGATCTGCTGATCCACCTTTCCGCAGACCAGCTTGAGAAAAAAGGTGCAAAAGTGATCGAGGGAGAAAACTTAGACCTCATCATCGGAAGCATCCCACAGGCAGAGGACAAAGACGATAAAGAAGCCGTAAAAGAAAAAGTAAAAGCAAATATCTTACGCATCTTAGAGGCAGAATATGGAGTGGAGGAAGAGGATTTCCTTTCTGCTGAGATCGAGGTTGTACCGGCGGGCGAAGCAAGAGATTACGGATTTGACCGCAGCATGATCATGGGTTACGGACATGATGACAGAGTATGTGCTTACCCATCTTTCATGGCAATGTTAGAGATGAAAGAGCCGGAATACACCAGCGTATGTCTGTTAGTAGACAAAGAGGAGATCGGAAGCGTGGGAGCCAGTGGCATGCACTCTCATTTCTTCGAGGACACCGTTGCAGAGATCATGAACGCAGCAGGAGATTACTCCGAGTTAAAGGTAAGACGTGCACTGCGCAATTCCAAAGTGCTTTCTTCTGACGTATCAGCAGCATTTGATCCGAACTATCCGTCTGTCATGACAAAACGCAATGCTGCATATTTTGGAAGAGGACTTGTATTCAACAAATATACAGGTTCCAGAGGAAAATCCGGTTCCAATGATGCCAATGCAGAGTATGTTGGTGCACTGCGCGGTATCATGGATGCCAATGAAGTATGTTTCCAGACAGCAGAGCTTGGAAAAGTAGATCAGGGCGGCGGCGGAACTATCGCTTATATCCTGGCAAATTACGGCATGAATGTGATCGACAGTGGTGTGGCAGTATTGAACATGCACGCTCCATGGGAGATCATCAGCAAAGTTGACCTGTATGAGGCATTCCGCGGATATGTCGTATTCTTAGAGGCAACATTATAAATAAAACGTATCGCACAGATCAGTACAGAAACAGAGGTTAGAATGACAGAGCAGTTTTTAAACGAACTAAAAAAAATCGTGAGAGGCGACCACATTTTCGAGGAAGAACCGATGAAGAAACACACGACATTTCGTGTGGGAGGTCCTGCCGATGTGCTGATCCAACCGGATACAGAAGAATTAAAAAAAGTCATCAGACTATGTGCACAGCAGGGGGAATCCTGCTGTGTGATCGGAAATGGAAGTAATCTTTTAATTGGCGATAAGGGCATCCGGGGCCTTGTGATCGAGATGCTCTCCGTCAAAGATGCGATCGAAATTACCGGGGATACGATCCGGGCCGGGGCAGGGGTGTTATTGTCAAAGACTGCAATGGAAGCAGCGAAGGCAGGACTTTCCGGCATGGAATTTGCAGCCGGGATTCCGGGAACCATAGGGGGAGCTGTTGTGATGAATGCGGGAGCCTATGGCGGAGAAATGAAAGACATCCTGGTATCGGTTACCGTGCTGGATGAGAAGGGAGAACTCCGTCAGATACAGGCAGAGGACTTAAACCTGGGTTATCGCAGAAGCAATATTATTGAGAATCATTATATTGTAGTCGAAGCTGTCTTAAAGTTAAAACAGGGAGAAACATCTGAAATCTTAGCTCAGATGGACACCTTAAAACAGCAGAGACGTGAAAAACAGCCGTTAGAATATCCGAGTGCCGGAAGTACCTTTAAAAGACCGGAGGGTTATTTTGCCGGGAAACTGATCATGGATGCCGGATTAAGAGGATATCAGGTAGGCGGTGCCATGGTGTCAGAAAAACACTGTGGTTTTGTAGTAAATGCCGGAGATGCAACGGCAGCGGATATCCGCAGACTGATGCAGGATGTGTCAGACACCGTACAGGAGAAATTTGGAGTGACATTGGAGCCGGAAGTAAAGATGCTTGGCGAGTTTTAGAACAGGGCAATGAGTGTCAGAAAGGCATGGGAGTGACATGAAATTTGTAATATTAACTGGAATGTCAGGGGCAGGAAAAAGTACAGCGATAAAGATGATGGAAGACATGGGATTTTACTGTGTCGATAATATTCCGATTGCCTTGCTTGAAAAATTCGTAGAACTCACAGATCTGCAGAGCAACGAGCTGCAGAAGGTCGCTGTCGGTATCGATATCCGAAGCGGACAGGCACTGGGAGAATTGCGGGATGTTTTAGACCGGATCCAAAAACGCGGCGTATCGTATCAGATCCTGTTTCTGGATGCAGAAGACAGTGTTCTGGTAAAACGATACAAAGAAACCAGAAGAAATCATCCGCTTTCCGGGGGAGAACGGGTTGATAAAGGAATTGAGGAAGAAAGAAAGCGTCTGGCGTTCTTAAAAGAGCGTGCGGACTATATTATAGATACCAGCCAGCTTTTGACGAGAGAGTTGAAAGCCGAAATGGAAAAGATCTTTATGCAAAATCAGGACTATAAGAATCTGTTCATAACGATCCTTTCATTTGGATTTAAGTATGGCATACCGACCGATTCAGACCTGGTCTTTGATGTCCGGTTTTTGCCAAACCCGTATTATGTCGAGGGGCTTCGTGCAAAGACGGGAAATGATAAAGAGATACAGGATTATGTATTGCAGTTTGAGGAAGCGCATGTTTTTTTAAATAAATTAGAGGACATGCTGAATTTCCTGATCCCAAATTATATTGCAGAGGGGAAAAACCAGCTGGTCATCTCCATTGGCTGCACAGGGGGAAAACATCGTTCGGTCACACTGGCAAATGAGCTTTACAAATGCCTTTCCAAGCGTACCGAATATGGAATCAAGATAGAACACAGAGACATTGGAAAAGATGCACTGAGGGGAAAATAGATGTCGTTTTCAGCGGAGGTAAAAGAAGAACTGCAAAAGCAGGTGGGCAAGAGCAGGCACTGCCAGATCGCAGAGCTTGCAGCGATGATAGCATTTGACGGGATCGGGATAGAAAACCATCTTTTGAATGAAAAATATCAGGCTCTTGTGGGCGAACTTTTTCCGGGAGAAAAAGATGTTGCAGAGTGGCGTATTTTAGAACTGGTAAAGATGTGGGATGAGAAACAGCAGAAACCGGAGATCAACAGCACGGTAAACGGGCTGCTCCTCCAGCAGGTGTGCTGCAGGCGGGCGTTTCTCCGAGGGGCATTTTTAGCAGGAGGATCGATCAGCGATCCGAACAAATCCTATCATTTTGAAATCGTATGTAAAACATTAGAACAGGCAGAGCAGTTGCGGGATATCATCAACAGCTTTGCCATGGAAGCCAAGATCGTAGAGAGAAAGAAACATCAGGTCGTATATTTAAAAGAGGGTGCCCAGATCGTGGATATGTTAAATATCATGGAGGCACATGTGGCACTGATGAATCTGGAGAACGTCAGGATATTAAAGGAAATGCGTAATTCTGTAAACCGCAAGGTAAACTGTGAGACCGCCAATATCAGCAAGACGGTAAACGCGGCGGTAAAGCAGCTCGAGGATATTGTTTTCATCCGGGATAAGGCTGGCCTTGACAGCCTGCCCGATAATTTGCGTGAGATCGCGCTGCTCCGGCTGGAAAATCCGGATGCACCACTGAAAGAGCTGGGGACTTTTTTGGACCCGCCGGTGGGAAAATCCGGAGTCAATCACAGATTAAGAAGGATCAGTGAGATCGCAGAAACGTTAAGAGAGTAGGAGACGAGAAAGGCAGAGGTGTTGACATGAAAAAGAATGTGACCGTACAGATGCAAAGTGATGTAGAAGCAAGACCCATCGCACTGTTAGTTCAGACTGCGAACCAGTTCAAAAGCCAGATCTATCTGGAAGTGGGGGATGCAAAAGTCAATGCAAAGAGCATTATGGGCGTGATGAGCCTTGCTTTGCTTAATGGCACGCAGATTGTGATCGATGCAGAGGGAGAAGACGAAGCAGAAGCAGTCAAGGCATTGGAGACGTTTTTAAAAAAATAAGATAACAGGGTGAAATAGTTTTATGGAAAAGAAAAAAAGATTATTGTTTGTTTTTAATCCTTTTTCCGGAAAAGCGCAGATTAAAAATCAGCTCTTAGATATTGTGGATACGATGGTGAAAGCAGAATATGAGGTTACAATCTATCCGACACAGGCTTCCGGAGATGCCATACATAAAGTGGAAGCAGAAGCGGGCGACTATGATCTGGTGGTCTGCAGTGGTGGGGATGGCACGTTAGATGAGACGGTAACAGGAATGATGCACAGGGAGAAAAAAGTTCCACTGGGCTATATCCCGGCAGGCAGTACCAATGACTTTGCAACCTCGCTTAAGATCCCAAAAGACATGAAGAAGGCGGCACAGGCAGCTGTATCAGGCAGACCATTTGCCTGTGATATCGGTTCTTTTAACGAGGAATATTTTGTCTATGTGGCGGCATTTGGACTTTTTACGGCAGTTTCCTATAAGACCAGTCAGGAATGGAAAAATGTGCTCGGGCATGCTGCCTACATTCTGGAGGGCATGCGCAGCCTTCACGACATCCCATCTTACCGGATGCAGGTGGAATATGATAATGTCCGTTTGCAGGATGAATTTATCTATGGAATGATCAGTAACTCGACGTCCGTTGGTGGATTTAAAGGGATGACAGGCAAGGATGTCCTTTTGGATGATGGTGTTTTTGAGGTAACACTGATCAAAAAGCCGAAAAATCCGATCGAATTAAATGAGATCATTGCATCCTTGATCAATCTTGCGGATGACACGGATATGATCTATTCATTTAAAACAGCGGAAGTCCATTTTACTGCGATGGAAGAGATCCCATGGACACTGGATGGAGAATTTGGTGGTGACCATACGGAAGTCACGGTGAAAAACATCTGCAAGGCAGTGGAGATCATGGTGCCGAAGGATGAACCTGCAAAGGCATAAAAAGATTGTTATAAATTTAACTTTATTTTTTGGATAAAGTAATATATAATAGCCCTAGGGTAAAATAAATATATTTTTATGGAGGAATGAATTATGTTAGTATCTGCAAAAGAAATGTTAGACAAAGCAAAAGCTGGTCACTATGCAGTGGGACAGTTCAACATCAACAACCTTGAGTGGACAAAATCCGTTCTGCTTACCGCAGAGGAGTTAAAATCCCCGGTTATCTTAGGTGTTTCTGAAGGTGCCGGAAAGTACATGACAGGTTTCGGAACTGTTGCTGCTATGGTAAAAGCAATGCACGACGAATTAAACATCACAGTACCAGTTGCATTACACTTAGATCATGGTACTTACGAAGGATGCTATAAATGTATCAAAGCCGGATTTACCTCTATCATGTTCGATGGTTCTCACTACCCGATCGATGAGAACGTTGAGAAGACAAAAGAGTTAGTATCTGTTGCTCATGCAATGGGAATGTCTATCGAGGCAGAAGTTGGTTCTATCGGTGGAGAAGAAGACGGAGTTGTAGGTATGGGCGAGTGCGCTGATCCGGAAGAGTGCAAGAGAATCGCTGACCTTGGCGTAGACATGTTAGCTGCTGGTATTGGTAACATCCACGGAAAATATCCGGCAAACTGGCAGGGATTAAGCTTCGAGACTCTCGATGCAATCCAGAAATTAACAGGGGACATGCCATTAGTACTTCACGGTGGTACAGGTATTCCTGAGGATATGATCAAGAAAGCAATCTCTCTTGGGGTTGCAAAGATCAACGTAAATACAGAGTGTCAGTTATCCTTTGCGGATGCTACACGTAAATACATCGAAGCAGGAAAAGACTTAGAGGGCAAGGGATTTGATCCTCGTAAACTCTTAGCTCCTGGTGCAGAAGCAATCAAAGCAACTGTAAAAGAGAAGATGGAGCTGTTCGGATCCGTTGGAAAAGCCAACTAATCTGGTTAAGCTATTTTAACAAAAAAAAGAAAGTTCTCTTTCTTTTCTTGTTAAAAATATCAAAATTAAAAAAATATAAAATTTTCACTTGCTTTTTAAAACAAAAAGTATTATCGTAAAAGCAACAAAACGATGTGAAAAGATGAACAAGGGTGTTCCAAGAGGCTTGGAATGCCCTTTTTTAGTAAGAACGTCAATTCACATAAAAATAAGCAAATCAAATCGCTAGGGGATTTAGGATTGTGAAAAAGAAAGGATGTAGAAAATGAGTGAAACAGGATACTTAAATGTAGCAGAAATTTTTGGCGAGAACGTATTCAATGATGCAGTGATGCAGGAACGTCTCCCGAAGAAAGTTTACAAAAAACTCAAAGAAGTCATTCAGGAGGGCAAGGAACTTGACCTCGAAACAGCGGACGTAGTTGCACATGAGATGAAAGAATGGGCCATTGAAAAAGGTGCAACACATTATACCCACTGGTTCCAGCCATTAACCGGTGTAACAGCAGAAAAACATGACTCCTTTATCACGGCTCCAATGCCAAACGGTAAAGTTCTGATGAGCTTTTCCGGTAAAGAGCTGATCAAAGGTGAGCCGGATGCTTCCTCATTTCCATCCGGTGGTTTAAGAGCAACCTTCGAAGCAAGAGGGTATACAGCCTGGGATTGTACCTCACCTGCTTTCGTAAGACAGGATGCTGCAGGTGCAACACTTTGTATTCCAACTGCTTTCTGTTCCTATACAGGAGAGGCACTCGACCAGAAAACACCGCTTCTTCGTTCTATGGAAGCAATTAATGAGCAGTCCCTTAGATTATTAAGATTATTCGGAAATACAACTTCCAAGAAAGTAACTCCTTCCGTTGGACCGGAGCAGGAATACTTCATCGTAGACAGACAGAAATATTTACAGAGAAAAGACCTGATCTTTACCGGACGTACCTTATTTGGTGCAATGCCTCCAAAAGGTCAGGAAATGGATGACCATTACTTTGGAGCAATCCGTGAGAGAATCGCAGCATTTATGAAAGATGTCAACGAGGAACTCTGGAAATTAGGCGTTACTGCAAAAACACAGCACAACGAGGTTGCACCTGCACAGCACGAGTTAGCACCGATCTATGCAGAGGCAAATATTGCAGTAGACCATAACCAGTTAGTCATGGAGACATTAAAGAAAGTGGCAGGACGTCATGGTTTGCAGTGTCTGCTCCATGAGAAACCATTTGCAGGTGTCAATGGTTCCGGTAAACATAACAACTGGTCCATTACCACCGATGATGGCATCAACTTATTAGAGCCGGGTAAAACACCACATGATAACATTCAGTTCTTATTGGTACTGACCTGTATCTTAAAAGCAGTTGACAAACATGCGGATCTGTTAAGAGAGTCTGCAGCCGATGTCGGAAATGACCACAGATTAGGCGCAAATGAGGCACCACCAGCAATCGTTTCCATCTACCTTGGAGAACAGTTACAGGATGTTCTGACACAGCTGATCGACACCGGTGCAGCAACACACAGTCTGGCAGGCCAGAGATTAGAGACTGGTGTTAAGACATTACCAGACTTTATGAAAGATGCAACAGACCGTAACAGAACTTCACCATTTGCATTTACCGGAAACAAATTCGAGTTCCGTATGGTTGGTTCCCAGGATTCCGTTGCACAGCCAAACGTTGTATTAAATACGATCGTTGCAGAGGCATTTGCAGAGGCATGTGATGTACTTGAAAAAGCAGATGATTTCGATCTGGCAGTACATGATCTGATCAAGAAATATGCAACCGAGCATCAGAGAATCGTATTCAACGGAAATGGTTATTCTGACGAGTGGGTAGCAGAAGCTGAAAAACGCGGATTACCAAACATAAAATCCATGGTAGACGCTATCCCGGCACTGAACACAGAGAAAGCAGTTGCCCTGTTTGAGAAATTCAAAGTATTTACCAAAGCAGAGTTAGACTCCCGTGTTGAGATCGAGTATGAGACCTATGCAAAGGAGATTAATATCGAAGCAAAAGCGATGATCGATATTGCAACCAAACAGATCATCCCGGCTGTAATCAAATACACTACAGTCCTGGCTGAGTCTATTACCGCTGTTAAGAGTGCATGCACCGCAGATGTCAGCGCACAGACTGAGATCTTAACCGAAGTATCTGCATTACTTGCAGCTTCCAAGAAAGCACTTGTGAAGTTACAGGAAGTAACCGAGAAAGCAGCTTCCATGGACGAGGGAAGAGAGCAGGCTGTTTACTACAGAGATGAGGTAAAAGCAGCAATGGATGATCTTCGTGCACCGATCGACAAATTAGAGATGTTAGTAGACAAATCTATGTGGCCAATGCCATCTTACGGTGACTTGATCTTCGAGGTATAATTTAGAAAAAATCTATCGATATATGTTATGAAAAAGCGATGCTTTTTCCGGAACCACAAAGCTGTGGAACAAGGGAAAGGTATCGCTTTTTATTTTATAAGAAGCTGATTGAGGAGGATAAGATTATGAATGAAGAGATTATGCAGTTTATCAGTGATAACATCTTTGGCGTCTGGTTTCTGATCGGCGCAGCGTTGGTGTTCTGGATGCAGGCAGGATTTGCCATGGTGGAGGCAGGCTTCACCAGAGCAAAGAATACAGGTAACATTTTAATGAAGAACCTGATGGACTTCTGTATCGGAACCGTTGTATTTATTCTGATCGGTTTCTCGCTTTTGCTGGGCGAGGATCTGGCTGGGTTTATAGGAAAACCTGGATTTGATATTTTTACAGCATATGCAGATTTTGACTTTTCGAATTTTGTATTTAACTTAGTATTCTGTGCAACCACAGCAACCATCGTATCCGGTGCTATGGCAGAACGTACAAAATTCTTATCTTATTGTATTTATTCCGGAGTGATCTCCGCACTGATCTATCCGATCGAGGCACACTGGATCTGGGGCGGCGGCTGGTTAGCACAGCTTGGCTTCCATGATTTCGCCGGTTCCTGTGCAATCCACATGGTAGGTGGTATCTCCGCACTCATTGGTGCCGCATTCCTTGGACCTCGTATTGGTAAGTTCACAAAGGACAAAGCAGGAAAAATTGTGAAAGTAAACGCATTCCCGGGACACAACCTTCCGTTGGGATGTCTGGGATGTTTCATCTTATGGTTTGGCTGGTATGGATTTAACGGTGCTGCATGTACCAGTATTGAGCAGTTAGGTTCTGTATTTTTAACAACAACGGTAGCACCTGCAACCGCAACAGTCGTTTGTATGGTATTTACCTGGTTAAAATATGGAAAACCGGATGTTTCCATGTGTTTGAATGC
>JBNMKU010000049.1:0-17521 GCA_050874505.1 Roseburia sp.
GATATGCACTGTCCATCTCAGCAACGACAAGAGCCCCAAGAGAGGGCGAACGCGATGGGATTGAGTATTTCTTCCGCACAAAAGAACAGTTTGAGCAGATGATAAAAGAAGATGCCCTGATCGAGTATGCACAGTATGTCGGCAACTATTACGGAACGCCGCGTGCTTATGTCGAGGAGCAGTTAAATGCCGGAAAAGATGTCATCCTTGAGATAGAGATCCAGGGTGCATTAAAAGTAAAAGAAAAATTCCCGGATACACTGCTTTTGTTTGTGACACCGCCAAGCGCAGAAGAATTAAAAAATCGTCTGGTCGGAAGAGGAACTGAGACGATGGACGTGATCGAATCGCGTCTTGCCCGTGCAGTAGGTGAGGCAGAAGGAATGGAAGCCTATGATTATCTGGTGGTAAATGACGTGTTAGATGAGTGCGTGGAAGAAGTACACCACCTGATTTTAGGGGAACACCGCCGTGTTTCAAGAAATATAGATATGATCAATGAAATGAGAGAAGAACTCAAAAGTTTTCAATAATAAAAAGGAGAGATAATTATGATACATCCATCTTATGTAGAATTAATGAAAGTAGTAAACAATGACGTTGAAATCGGAGAGGAGCCGGTAGTAAACAGCCGTTATTCCATCGTGATCGCAACTGCAAAACGTGCGCGCCAGATCATCGCAGGCGACGAGCCAATGGCAGATAAGATCGTTTGCCCAAAGCCACTCTCAATCGCAGTAGAAGAGCTTTACGAAGGAAAAGTTAAGATCATTCCGGATACTGAGAACGAGGATTAATACCATATGAAGTTATTATTTATATCACTTGGCTGTGACAAGAACCTGGTAGATACAGAGTTTATGCTTGGCTTGCTCCGGGATGATCCAAGATGTCAGGCGAATGGCATGGAGATAACCGATGATGAGTTTGAAGCAGATGTTATCATTATCAAGAGCTGCTGTTTCATCAATGATGCCAAAGAAGAGAGTGTCAATACCATTTTAGAGATGGCAGAACACAAAAAAGATGCAAACTTAAAGGCACTCATTGTAACCGGATGTCTGGCACAGCGGTATCAGGATGAGATCCGTCAGGAGATACCGGAAGTAGATGCGATCCTTGGAACCAATTCCTATGAGGATATTGCAGATGCGGTATTTAAAGCATTAGAAGGCAGTCATTTCGAGGAGTTCAAGACCTTAGAGGGACTTCCCAAGATAAACAGCAAGCGTACCGTGACCACGGGAGGTCATTTCGCTTACTTAAAGATCGCAGAGGGATGCAATAAACGCTGTACCTACTGTATCATTCCTTATATCAGAGGTAATTACAGAAGTGTTCCGATGGAAAACCTGATCGAACAGGCAAAAGATCTGGTCGCAGGCGGCGCGAAAGAGCTGATCCTCGTTGCACAGGAGACAACACTTTACGGCGTTGATCTGTATGGCGAGAAATCCCTGCATCGTCTGTTAGATGAACTGAATAAGATTGAGGGACTGTTTTGGATCCGTATCATGTACTGTTATCCGGAGGAGATCTACGAAGAACTGATCGATTCGATCCTTCGCAATAAAAAAGTATGCCACTATCTGGATATCCCGATCCAGCATTCCAGTGATGCCATCTTAAAGAGAATGGGACGTCGCACCAGCCATGAGGATCTGGTACGTATTGTCACACATTTAAGAGAGCGTATTCCGGATATCACACTTCGTACCACATTGATCTGCGGCTTCCCGGGAGAAACGCAGGAAATGCACGAAGAACTGATGCAGTTTGTCAATGACATGGAATTTGACCGTCTGGGTGCATTTACCTATTCACCGGAAGAGGGAACACCTGCTGCAGAGTTTGCCGATCAGGTAGACGAAGAACTTAAAAAAGACTGGCAGGCAGATGTGATGGAATTACAGGAAGAGATCATCTGTGATAAAAATGAGACCATGAAGGGTAGAGAGTTATATGTGTTCATCGAGGGCAAGGTAAGTGATGAAAATGCCTATGTCGGAAGAACCTATCGGGATGCCCCGGATGTAGACGGTTACATTTTTGTAAATACGGACGAAGAACTGATGACCGGTGACATTGTAAAAGTACAGGTAACCGGTGCTTATGAATATGATCTGATAGGAGAGATAATAAAATGAATCTGCCAAATAAATTAACAACGATGCGTGTGATCTTAATCCCATTCTTTGTATTTTTTATGCTGGCACCTTATTTTGAGGGCTATGGAAACTATATCGCAGTTGCCATTTTTATCGTGGCAAGTCTGACCGATATGTTAGATGGAAAGATTGCAAGAAAATATAATCTTGTTACGAACTTTGGAAAATTTATGGATCCGCTTGCAGACAAATTATTAGTGTGTTCTGCTATGATCTGTCTGATCGAGACTGGACAGCTGGCAGCATGGATCGTGATCGTGATCATTGCCAGAGAGTTTATCATCAGCGGTTTCCGCCTTGTGGCTTCTGACAATGGTGTTGTCATTGCAGCAAGCTATTGGGGTAAATTCAAGACCACATTCCAGATGCTGATGGTGATCGTACTGATTTTAAACATCGATCATCCGTTTTTCCGGGTACTCGGTGTGATCCTTACTTATGTTGCACTGATCCTTACCATCGTTTCATTGATCGATTACATTGTAAAAAATATTGATGTATTAAAAGAGCAGAAATAGCCATGGGAGAGTACATGACAAAGAGGATATCAGATTCCAGCGCTGCGGAGGCCATCAGGCAGGAGGCATCCGCTCCGCTGGAATATTCCATTTATGGTTTGTTAAAAAAATATCATATTACAATGACGACTGCGGAATCGGCAACCGGCGGCATGATCGCATCTACGCTGATTAATGTTCCCGGGATATCCGCTTTTTTTCAGGAAGGGTATGTCACATACTCCAATGAAGCAAAAGTGAAGATGATCGGGGTAAACCCGGAAACGATAGAGCGATATGGTGTTGTCAGCAGTGAAACGGCCTTTGATATGGCAGAAAGCGCAGCCAGAGTTGCACAGACAAACGCTGCGTTATCTGTGACCGGTGTGGCAGGACCGGATGGCGGAACCAAGGAGTGTCCGGTCGGACTGGTATTTTTAGGCTGCTACTTAAATGGAGTTACCGTGACGGAACGTCATATCTTTGCCGGAGACAGACAGGATGTCAGAAAAGCGGCGACCACACGGGCGTTAGAACTTTTAAAAGAGTGTATCATAGAAACGTACGAAAAAAGAAAGCGTTAAGCAGGATGGAGGGCAACCATGAGAATTATAGCTGGAAGTGCGAGAAGTCTGCCGTTGCAGACGGTGGCTGGGATGGATACCAGACCAACGACCGACCGCATCAAGGAGACCTTATTTAATATGTTACAGGCATATGTTCCGGGAAGTTATTTTCTGGATCTGTTTGCAGGAAGCGGTCAGATGGGCTTAGAGGCAGTCAGCCGTGGAGCCAATTATGCCGTATTTGTGGAAAATAACAAAAAAGCGGCAGCCTGTATTGAGGCAAATATTGCATTTACCAAGTTTACCAAAGAGACGAAACTTTATCCTTCGGATGTGATGTCTGCACTCCGGGCAATGGAAGGTAAGTATAAATTCGATGTGATCTTTATGGATCCTCCTTATAATCAGGAACTGGAAAAAGAAGTTCTCACTTATCTGTCGACTTCGTCCTTACTGAAAGAGGATACCCTGATCGTTGTGGAAGCATCTTTAGCAACCGCATTTGACTATTTAGATGAACTTGGATTTAAAATGCAGAAATTAAAGACCTATAAGACCAACGAACATGCTTTTATCTGCAAAAAATAAGATGGCATGGGGAGGATACTGATGAAAAAAGCAATTTACCCGGGCAGCTTTGACCCGCTTACCTTAGGACATGTCGACATTATTGAACGTTCTGCGAGGATCGTAGACGAGCTGGTGGTTGGGGTCTTAAATAACAGCGCAAAAAATTCGTTGTTTTCTCTTGAGGAACGTGTTAGTATGATAAAAGAGATGACAGGACATCTGCCAAATGTAACAGTGGCATCTTTTGATGGGCTGCTGGTAGATTATATGAAAGAAATTGATGCTACCATTATTGTCCGTGGCTTGCGGGCAGTAACAGATTTTGAATATGAACTCCAGATCGCACAGACGAATCATGTTGAGAATCCGGATGTTGAGACGATTTTTCTGACAACGAGTCTTCAATATTCTTATTTGAGTTCCACAATCGTGAAGGAATTTGCTTCTTATGGCGGCGATATTTCAAAATTTGTTCCAGGGCAGTTCATTGACCGGATTTATCAAAAATATAATATTACAAAATAAGGAGTGGTTACTATGGCCAGCAGAATTGAACAGGTGATAGAAGAAATCGAAGACTATATTGATGGTTGTAAACCGCAGACATTTTCATCCACTAAGATAGTGGTTAATAAAGAACAGATGGATGAGCTGCTCAGCGAGCTTCGTACCAAGATCCCGGAGGAGATCAAACGATACCAGAAGATCATCAGCAACAAAGAGGCGATCTTAGCAGATGCACAGACCAAAGCGGATGCCATCATTGCGCAGGCACAGGTCAAAACGGATGAGCTGGTAAGTGAGCATCAGATCATGCAACAGGCATATGCACAGGCAAATGAGGTTGTTATGATTGCAACCAAACAGGCTCAGGAAATCTTAGACAATGCAACCAACGATGCCAACAATATCCGTATGGGAGCAATGCAGTACACCGATGATATCTTAAAGAATCTGGAAAATACGATCTCGCATTCCATGGAGGCTGCAAAGTCACGCCATGATTCCTACATCAATTCTCTGCAGGGATTTTTGGATGTTGTGACAGCAAACCGTGCCGAGTTAAGCCCGATGGATGACGAAACCGGTTCTGTCGAAAAAGAATCCGAAGAACTTCCAAACGTACAGATCACATCTGATATGTTAGGAAAATCCTAAAACGGTTTCAGACAGCAGAGTACACCATAAGCGAGTATGCCCGAGAGGATGGCAAGCAGTATCTTTGCCAGAAGATACCGCTTCATAGAGAGCGCGCAGCCCTTTACCATGGAACTTGTTTGCGCCACGCCGGAGAGCCCGCCAAAGGCAGTAAAAGCCATGGCAAGGAGATAGCAGGCGGATTTTTCATAACCGGAGGACGGTAACTGATGGATCCCGTTTGTGATCTCTGTGATGCCGATCAGGAGTGTCTTAGCGGGCAGACTAAGAGGCAGTCTGGTCAGGATTGAGGCAAAGATTGAAAAAAGCATAATGTAACCACCGAGTCTGGTTAATGTTTCAAAACCATTCATGATGCCGGCATCTATGATTTTAAAATTCATTTGAGATCCAGATGCCGGCGTTTTTTCTTGTCCGGCTGTTTCCTTTGAACGCAGGAAATGGCGGCTCCAGAGCGCGCCGAAAATGAGCGGTGGCAGATAGAGGATCAGATAGCTGATCCCGATGAGCGAAGGGACATTCAGTTCCTGACACAGGATATAGCTGCTGATAAAGACCGGACTGATGTTATTGGTGATGATAAAAAGAAGATCGGCTTCTTCTTTTTCCAGTTTGCCGGCTTTTAAGAGTTCCGCACAGTTTTTGCTTCCCATAGGGAATCCAAATAAAAAACCGGACAGAAGCACAAAACCGCCCTCTGGACTGCATGGACAAAACGGTCGTATCACAGGATACAGATACCGCATCAGGATGCTTATGGAGTTCGAATAGATCAGGATATTGGACAGTATGGCAAAAGGGAGCAGCGACGGTAAAACGCGCTCATACCACAGGATAAGACCGGTAGCAGCGGCATGGACTGCCTGTGCCGGGAAAACTAACAGATATGCGATTAAAATAAAGATACTAAGGAATATTAATTTCTTTTTCATATTAAACTATATGAAGAGCAGGAGGATACTATGAAAAACACAGGAAAATTAAATTTAAAACCGGAAAACGTATTTTACTATTTTGAGCAGCTCGCTGCCATTCCACATGGTTCCAGAAACACGAAACAGATCAGTGATTATCTGGTTTCTTTTGCCAAAGAACATGGACTGGAATACTATCAGGATGAAGCAAACAACGTTGTAATGATCGCAGAGGCGACAAAAGGCTATGAGAACGCAGAACCGATCATCATTCAGGGACATATGGATATGGTCTGTGAGAAAGAGAGCGGTTATGGCATCGACTTCGAGAAAGACGGACTGAAATTATATGTCGATGGAGATTTCTTAAAGGCAGAAGGAACCACATTAGGTGGAGACGACGGCATTGCAGTTGCCTATGCACTGGCGATCTTGGCAGATGAGGAGATCGCACATCCGAGACTGGAAGTTGTGATCACGGTAGATGAGGAGATCGGCATGCTCGGAGCAGAGAGCATTGACCTGTCCATGTTAAAAGGACATAAGATGTTAAACATCGATTCGGATGTAGAGGGTCATTTCCTTACCAGCTGTGCCGGTGGAATGACTGTAGAGACGAAGATCCCGGTATCTTATGACGAACAGAAGGGGCTTTTACTGAAACTCGTGCTGACCGGATTAGAGGGTGGACACTCCGGCAGTGAGATCGACAAAGAACATGCAAATGCAAACATCGAGATGGGACGTCTGTTAAAATACCTGCTTGGTCAGAATGAGTTTGGTATCGTATCATTAGCCGGTGGTTTAAAAGACAATGCCATTCCAAGAGAGTGTACCGCAACAATCTTAGTTGCACCGGAACAGAAAGAGGCGATCCTTTCTGATATCAGAACTATGGAACAGATCTTAAAGAAAGAATATGAAGTGTCTGATCCGAATGTACGCATCGATGTGACTGAAGAGGGAGAGAAAGAGGCATCCTGCCTTAACTCTATTTCCATGACCAAGATCCTGTTTTATTTAAGAAATGTACCAAACGGTGTTATCCATATGAGCAAGGTTATGCCTGGACTGGTGGAAACTTCCTTAAATGCAGGTATCATGAACCTGACCGGGGAAGCATTTGAAATGGTTTCTTCCGTCCGCAGCAGCGTTTCCTCCCGCAAGGAAGAACTGGGAGACCGTCTGGAATATCTGGCAGAGTTTTTAGGCGGCGGGATCGAGATCAACGGTTCTTATCCGGCATGGGAGTACCGGAGTGATTCGGAGATCCGCAAAGGCATCAGTGCTGTTTATGAAGACCTGTTTGGAGAGGAGCCGATCTTTGAAGCAATCCATGCAGGACTTGAGTGCGGTATCTTATCCGGAAAGATCGATAATCTGGATTGTGTTTCCTTTGGCCCGAATAACTATGACATCCATACGCCAAAAGAGCGTTTGAGCATTTCTTCCACACAGAAAGTATGGGACGTATTAGTAGAGTTTTTAAAGAGATGTAAATAATATGAAAATGCAGATTCGTACCGGTATTCTACTCAGCTTTTTCGCAGTGATCCTGGGAAATATCCTGTTATATGATATCATCTGCGACGGAGTACGGCGGATAAACTGCTTTTCTTATGAAACAGCATATCAAACCATGAGAGATCATCCCCTCTCGGAGGAACAGACAGATTATTTCTGGAAAGCCTCAGAAGGGGATGTGGTACGTTTTAGCGAACTTTTAACCATGTATTTCGGGGAAGGCGGGATGGTAAAGGAGAAAGAACTTCTTTTCTCCCGCATCAGCGATGCAAAAAAGTACAAAGGGGAAGAGTTTGAACTGATACAGAAACAGGTGCAGAGCCTGTGGCAGGATTTAAAAAAATTTCCGGTGGGAAAGATCACCAATCAGGCGGATGCTACGGTATCGTTTGAAAACAGCTGGATGCAGAGCCGCACCTTTGGCGGAGACAGAGGGCATGAGGGATGTGACATCATGGCATCCGTCAATGAGAGAGGACTGTATCCGGTTGTGAGTATGACAGACGGCGTGATCGAGCAGGTCGGGTGGCTGAAATTAGGAGGCTACCGGATCGGTGTGCGCAGTCCGTCCGGAGTCTATTTTTACTATGCCCATCTTTCGGAATACGCAAAAGAATTTGTACCGGGAGATGAGGTAACAGCAGGCATGTTACTTGGCTTTATGGGCGATACCGGATACAGTGAGATTGAGGGCACCACCGGAAATTTTGCTACACACCTGCATCTGGGGATCTACTTAAATGATGAAAATGGAAAGGAATTCAGTGTAAATTCATTCCCTATGCTGCAATATTTATGGAACCGGCAGGGAAAACGATTACGCTGAAAAAGGAAAGATGGCAATCCGTTTAGATAAATTTCTGACCGAGACAGGGATCGGCACGCGCAGTGAAGTAAAAAAATATATCCGTCAGGGTCTGGTAACGATCGACTCAGTTCCGGCGCAAAAACCGGAGCAGAAGGTCGATGAAAAAACTGCAAAAGTATGTTTTCAGGGAAAAGAAATCGCTTACGCGGCATACGAGTATTATCTGTTCCACAAACCGGCAGGCTGTGTCAGTGCGACAGAAGACCGGCTCCATAAGACCGTTATGGATTATCTTACCGATACGGTAAGAAATGATCTGTTTCCGGTCGGCAGACTCGATCTTGATACCGAAGGACTGCTTTTAATCACAAATGATGGTGCCCTGGCACATGATCTGCTCAGCCCGTCGAAGCATGTCGAAAAGACCTATTATGCAAAAGTAAAAGGTCGGGTCACGGAAGATGATGTCAACCGATTTGAAAAAGGAGTTGACATAGGCGAAGAAAAGCCCACAAAACCGGCAAAACTGGTCATTGTATCAGAGGGTGACATTTCAGAGATAAGGTTGACAATTACAGAGGGCAGGTTCCATCAGGTAAAACGGATGTTTGAGGCAGTAGGAAAAGAGGTTATTTATCTGAAACGTCTTTCCATGGGCAGTCTGACTTTACCGGATAACCTTGCCCCCGGAGATTACCGTCCATTAACAACACAGGAATTAGAAGCATTAAGGAGAAAACTATGAGTAACGGATTTTTACCGATCAGCAGAGAAGATATGCAGGCAGATGGGATCGACCAGCTGGATTTCGTCTATGTATGCGGGGATGCCTATGTGGATCATCCCTCTTTTGGACATGCCATCATATCCCGTTTATTAGAGGCGCATGGCTATAAGGTCGGCATCATTGCACAGCCGGACTGGAGGGATAAAGATTCCATCTCGATTTTAGGCGAGCCGCGTCTCGGATTTTTAGTTTCAGCGGGAAACATGGATTCGATGGTAAACCATTACTCTGTTTCGAAGAAACGCCGGGCAACGGATGCGTTTACGCCGGGTGGCGAGATGGGAAAACGTCCGGACTACGCAACGGTTGTTTACTGCAATCTGATCCGTCAGACTTATAAGCATACACCGATCATCATCGGAGGAATCGAAGCGAGTCTGCGCCGCCTTGCACATTACGATTACTGGTCCAATAAACTGAAACGTTCGATCTTACTTGATTCCGGTGCGGATATCATCTCCTATGGAATGGGCGAACACAGCATCATAGAGATCGCAGATGCGCTAAACAGTGGACTTGACATAAAAGACATTACCTTTATTGACGGCACGGTCTATAAGACCAGAAACCGGGAAGATATCTACGATGCGATCGAGCTTCCACACTATGAAGAGCTTCTTGCCAATAAAGAAACTTACGCAAAGAGTTTTTATACCCAGTACTGCAATACCGACCCGTTTGCGGCAAAACGTCTCTTTGAGACTTATGACAACAAAATGTTCGTGGTACAAAATCCACCAGCAAAACCACTGTCACAGAGTGAGATGGATCAGGTGTATTCTCTTCCTTACATGAGGACTTATCATCCATCCTATGAAGCGGCAGGCGGGGTTCCAGCCATCCGTGAGGTCAAATTCTCACTGGTCAGCAACCGCGGCTGTTATGGCGGCTGCAGTTTTTGTGCACTGACTTTCCACCAGGGACGTATCATCCAGACCAGAAGCCATGAATCGATCCTTGCAGAGGCAAACAAGATGGTCTGGGATCCTGATTTTAAGGGCTATATCCATGATGTGGGAGGTCCGACGGCAAACTTCCGTGCCCCGGCATGTGACAAGCAGATGACCAAGGGTGTCTGCCCGAACAAACAGTGTCTGTTCCCAAAGCCGTGTAAGAACTTAAAGGTAGATCATAAAGATTACTTAAAGCTGTTGCATAGTCTGCGGGAACTGCCTAACGTGAAGAAGGTATTCATCCGTTCCGGTATCCGTTTCGACTATCTGATCTACGATGAAGACCGCACGTTCTTACGGGAACTGTGTGAACATCATGTCAGCGGTCAGCTTAAGGTAGCACCGGAGCATATTTCAGATGCAGTTCTTGAAAAAATGGGAAAACCGAGTGTGGATGTCTACGAACGCTTTGTTAAGGCTTATAAAGATATGAACAGGAAGCTCGGTAAAGAACAATATCTGGTTCCGTATCTGATGTCATCCCATCCGGGTTCTACCTTAAAAGAAGCCGTGGAATTGGCGGAGTTTCTGCGTGATCTGGGTTATATGCCGGAGCAGGTACAGGATTTCTATCCGACCCCGTCAACCATTTCTACCTGTATGTATTATACCGGTCTGGACCCACGTACGATGAAACCGGTATATGTGGCAGTAAATCCACACGAGAAAGCCATGCAGAGAGCCCTGATCCAGTACCGGAATCCGAAAAATTACGATCTGGTCGTGGAGGCATTGACAAAAGCCGGCAGGACGGATCTGATCGGATACGACAAACATTGTCTGGTGCGCCCGAATTACCATGCCGGGGCAGGAGATGGCAAAAAGAAAGGCTATTCCTCCGCAGGAAACTATTCTACAGGAAAATCCCCGAAGGGAAATGGACGGGCGGAAGGAAAGAAGCCGGGCAAAAAGAAAACCATTCGAAATGTGCATAAAAAGAAATAGGAGCAACCTTCATGCGGGAGTTTACGATCACACCAAACGAGGCAGAACAGCGTTTTGACAAATATTTAAAGAAATTATTGTCCGATGCGCCTTCAAGTTTTATCTACAAAATGTTGCGCAAAAAAAACATTGTCCTAAATGGGAAAAAATCAGATGGAACGGAAAAATTAAAAACAGGCGATCAGGTCAAATTGTTTTTATCCGACGAAACCTTTGATAAATTTTCCAAAAGGGAAGCGGAAAATAAAGAGGCCGGAAGTTTAAAACAGCTTAAGGATGAACCGCTTAAAGTACTTTATGAAGATGCTGATGTCCTGATCATTGATAAACCTTCCGGCATGCTGTCACAGAAAGCAAAGCCGGAGGATGTTTCTGCCAATGAATATATTTTATCCTACCTGTTAAAAAAGGGAGACCTGACCGAAGAGATGATGCAGACCTTTAAGCCATCCGTCTGCAACCGGTTAGACCGCAATACGTCAGGAATTTTGATCGCAGGGAAATCCTTAAAGGGGCTTCAGATGATGTCTAAGGCATTAAAGGAGCGCTCCCTTGAGAAATATTATCGCTGCATTGTCTCTGGCAAGATCACAGAGGATGCTTACTTAAAGGGCTATCTGAAGAAAGATCCTGCGGCCAATCAGGTAGCGATAAAAACAAAACTGCCTGCAGACGCAGACGGCTATCTTCCAATCGAGACGGCTTATCATCCCATTCAGGTTTACGATGGATATACGGAACTGGAAGTGCATCTGATCACCGGACGTTCCCATCAGATCCGCGCCCATCTTGCCTCGATCGGTCATCCGATCATCGGGGACACCAAGTATGGCGATCCAAAACAAAATGAACTTTTTCGGAAAAAGGCACGGGTTACCTCACAGCTTCTTCATGCGTACCGCATCCGGTTCCCACATGGCTTTTCGGGTGGACAGGAAAAACCGTTTGAAGTAACTGCTCCCTATGGGGAAGAGTTAAAACGTGCGATCCGATTTATTTCACAGAATATGAAACAGGATACATGAGGAAATAAGTTATGGCAACATGGAATTCAAGAGGATTAAGAGGTTCTACCTTAGAGGAATTTATTAACCGTACCAATGAAAAATATCAGGAAAACGGGCTGGCACTGATCCAGAAGATCCCGACACCGATCACTCCGATCCGCATCGACAAAGAGACCAGGCATATCACGTTAGCTTATTTTGACCAGAAGAGTACGGTCGATTACATCGGAGCGGTACAGGGCATCCCGGTCTGTTTTGATGCAAAGGAATGTGCAACCGATACCTTTCCCCTTCAGAATATCCATGAACATCAGGTCAACTTCATGCAGGATTTTGAACGTCAGGGCGGTATCGCCTTTTTCCTCATCAGTTTTACTGCAAGAGATGAGTTTTATTATCTGCGCTTTGAAAAACTGCTGGAATTCTGGGAGCGCGCCAGAGAAGGAGGAAGAAAAAGTTTCCGCTACGAAGAGCTGGAAGAAGACTTCTTTTTGCCGAAGGGACGGACGGTTTTAGTCCCTTATCTGGAGACACTTCAAAAAGATTTGTTCACAAGGGATTGACAATCATTGTTTTTATATGGTAGCATATTACCAAGTTACTACACTAAAGTGTATGGAAAGGTATGGATATGTTTATGAAAAGACAGTTGTTACATACACCGGAGGGAGTTCGGGATATTTATAATGAGGAATGTGAACGGAAGCTCATCTTACAGAATGAACTTCATCAGACCTTAAAAGAATATGGATATCATCCGATCCAGACACCAACGTTTGAATTTTTTGATATCTTCAATCGTGAGATCGGTACAACTCCATCCAAAGATCTCTATAAATTTTTTGACAGAGAGGGTAATACCCTTGTGCTGCGCCCGGATATTACACCGTCTATTGCGCGCTGTGCTGCAAAGTATTTCAGTGAAGAGGATATGCCGATCCGTCTCTGTTATATGGGAAATACGTTCATCAACAACACGAGCTATCAGGGACGTTTAAAGGAAAATACACAGCTTGGTGCGGAACTGATCGGTGACTCTACCGTGGATGCGGATGCCGAGATTTTGGCAATGGCGGCAGACTGCCTGCATCGTGCCGGATTAAGGGAGTTCCAGTTATCGGTCGGACACGCAGATTTCTTCCGCGGACTTTCTGAAGCAGCAGGACTTGATGAAGAACAGGAAGAAGAACTGCGGGAACTGATCTCCAATAAAAACTATTTTGGAGTTTCCGAATTTGCAGAGACCTTAAATCTGAAGGAGGATCTGAAAAATTTATTCCAGATGCTCGGAAATCTCTATGTTGGTTCTGATGAACTGCAGAAAGCAAAAGAATATGCGGCTGCATATCCGAGGATCAAAAACGCGATCAGCCGTCTGGAAGAACTGCATCAGGTATTAAAACTTTATGAAATTGAAAAATATGTTTCATTTGAACTGGGGATCGTAAGCAATTATCAGTATTACACCGGCATTATCTTTGCCGGATACACCTTTGGAAGCGGAGAGCCAGTCATCAAGGGCGGACGTTATGATGAACTTCTGACTTATTTTGGCAAAAATTCCGCATCCATCGGTTTTGCAGTTGTGATCGATCAGCTTATGGCAGCATTATCCAGACAAAAGATCGAAATTCCACTGGTAAATCAGACCCTGTTACTGGTTTACGAACCGGTGCAGCGTCAGAATGCGATCACGCAGGCAAAGAGATTTCGTGAGCAGGGACATTATACAGAACTGATCGTCCGCGATGCCAGAAAGAGCGAGGCAGAATATCAGGCATATGCAAAAAGGAATCATATTGCGGAAGTTCGGTTTTTAAATGAATAGGAGAGGAAAAATGGAAGATATGAGATACCTTACCTTTGCGCTCGGCAAAGGCAGGCTTGCAAATAAGACCCTTGAAATGTTCGAAAAAATTGGAATTACCTGCGAAGAGATGAAAGACAAGGAAACGAGAAAGCTGATCTTTGTCAATGAAGAATTAAAGCTGCGTTTCTTCCTTGCCAAAGGTCCTGACGTTCCAACTTATGTGGAATATGGCGCGGCAGACATCGGGATCGTAGGAAAGGATACGATCTTGGAAGAGGGCAGAAACATTTATGAAGTCCTTGATCTTGGTTTTGGAAAATGCCGTATGTGTATCTGTGGACCGCAGTCCGCAGCGGAACTGTTACAGCACCATGAACTGATCCGTGTCGCAACAAAATATCCGCACATTGCAAAGGATTATTTCTACAATAAAAAACATCAGACCGTGGAGATCATCAAGTTAAACGGCTCGATCGAGTTAGCCCCTATCGTAGGACTCTCCGAAGTCATCTGTGATATTGTAGAGACTGGTTCTACGCTGCGTGAAAATGGTCTGACCGTCTTGGAAGAGGTTTGTCCGTTATCTGCACGTATGGTAGTCAATCAGGTCAGCATGAAGATGGAAAACGAAAGAATTACAAAACTGATATCAGATTTAAAGACCGTGATCGCCAATTCTTAAAGGGAATGTGAATGCGGTAGAAAGGCAGGATGCGATGAGAATTTTAGAAGTGACAGAGGAAACAAGAACTGATATTTTAGAGAATCTTTTAAAGAGAAGCCCCAATTCCTACGGTGAATTTGAGGGACGTGTCAATGACATCATAAAGAATGTACGTGAAAAAAAAGACGAAGCGATCTTTTCTTATACCGAACAGTTTGATGGCGCAAAGATCGATGCTTCCACGATCCTGGTAACAGAAGAGGAGATTGCAGAAGCTTACGAAAAGGTCGATCCGAAATTACTTGCCGTGATCCGCAAGGCATTGGTCAATATCAAAGAATATCACGAAAAACAGCGTCAGTATTCCTGGTTTGATTCCAAAGATAATGGGATCATCCTCGGACAGAAAGTCACTCCGTTAGAAAAAGTCGGCGTTTATGTGCCGGGCGGAAAAGCTGTTTATCCGTCCTCCGTTTTAATGAACGTGATTCCTGCCAAGGTAGCCGGGGTAGACCAGATCGTTATGACAACACCGCCTGGAAAAGATGGCAAAGTCTATCCGTCCACACTGGTAGCCGCAAAGGAAGCCGGAGTTGATAAGATTTATAAAGTAGGTGGTGCGCAGGCAATCGCAGCACTTGCATTTGGAACAGAGAGTATTCCAAAAGTCGATAAGATCGTAGGACCGGGCAATATCTATGTTGCACTTGCAAAAAAGGCAGTATTTGGCTATGTAAGCATCGATTCGATCGCTGGACCAAGTGAGATCTTAGTTCTTGCAGATGAGACAGCAAATCCGCATTTCGTCGCAGCCGACCTGCTTTCCCAGGCAGAACATGATGAGATGGCATCTGCCATTTTAGTTACGACCAGCCGGACACTCGCAGAGCAGGTTGCCGTAGAGATCGAGCAGTTTGTAAAAAAACTTTCCAGAAAAGAGATCATCCAGAAATCTTTAGATAATTATGGCTATCTTCTGGTTGCCAAAGATATGGAAGAAGCGATCGCAACGGCAAACGCGATCGCATCCGAACATCTTGAAATCGTGACGGCAAATCCGTTTGAAGTCATGACAAAGATCCGCAATGCAGGGGCAATGTTCCTTGGAACCTATTCCAGCGAACCATTGGGAGATTATTTTGCAGGACCAAACCATGTACTTCCGACAAACGGAACCGCACGTTTCTTCTCCCCGCTCAGTGTGGATGATTTCATCAAGAAATCAAGCATCATTTCTTACTCGAAAGAGGCACTGGAAGCCGTTTATCAGGATATCATCCAGTTTGCAGAATGTGAGCAGCTGACAGCACATGCCAATTCAATCCGGGTTCGATTTGAAGATTAATGAATTTTTAAGTTTTATTTTTCGGATATCCGTACTATAATAGAGATATTGTGAAGAAAACGAAAAGCAGGAGGATGCTGCCATGAGCAGAACAGCAGAACTTGTTCGTAAGACAAAAGAGACCGATATTAAATTATCACTCAATATAGATGGCACTGGGAAATCAGACATTGAGACCGGGATCGGTTTCTTTGATCATATGTTAGAGGGATTTGCCAGACATGGCTTCTTTGATCTGGATGTCGATGTGACAGGAGACCTTGCAGTAGACTGTCATCATACGATCGAGGATACCGGTATTGTACTGGGTGGAGCGATCCAGAAAGCTTTGGGTGATAAGAAAGGCATCAAACGCTTTGGCAGCTGTATTCTTCCGATGGATGAGACTCTGGTTCTCTGTGCCATTGACCTGTCCGGACGTCCGTACCTTTCCTTTGATGGAAATTTTACGGTTGAAAGAGTCGGTTACATGGATACAGAGATGGTAAAAGAGTTTTTCTATGCCATTTCTTATTCTGCCGGAATGAATCTTCACATCAAAGTACTTTCTGAAGGCAATAATCATCATATGATCGAAGCAATGTTCAAAGCTTTTGCAAGAGCACTGGATGAAGCAACCGGATTCGATCCACGTATTCAGGACGTATTATCAACCAAAGGTACTTTATAGGAAGGAAATCAAAACTTTAAATATGGAACAGAAAAATATCGTTGCAACAATCTATCTGAAAGACGGACAGGCGGTCATGGGGCCGGATGATTTTACCCCGTTAATGGATGTCATCCAGCTGGCAAAGCACTACAATGACAGCGGAATTGACAAGATCATGGTCTTTGACCTGTCCACTGATGATGAAGAACAGGAAAAAAACATTGGGGTGATCCGCAATATCAACCGCAATGTTGAGATAAAAGTATGTGCCGGTGGCAATATCAGCCGGTTTGAAGATATCAAGAAACTGATCTATGCAGGATGTCTGCAGGTCATCGTAAACGGCTCCAAGCCAAACAGTATGGAACTGGCAGAAGAGGCGAGCAACCGTTTTGGTAAGGATCGTATCTTAGTTTCCGTGAAAAATGTGGATTTTATTTTCAAGCATCAGAAAGAAATGGATGATCATTTCCATGAACTTTTAGTATTAAATACCGATGTGCTGAATGCGATTGAAAATATTACAGACGTTCCTTATATCGTATATTTTGAAGCATGCGATTATGAAAAGATCATTGCTGTCTTAAGCCGCAGCAATGTCAGAGGCATTGCTGGAACCTTTATCAATGATCCGAATATGGATATCATGGAGATGAAATCACAGCTTTCCGCTGCCGGGATCAAAATGGACAATTTCGAGCCGGCGTTAAAGTGGGAGGATTTCAAGAAAAATTCTGATGGTATGGTTCCGGTCATTGTACAGGATTACCGTACCGATGAAGTGTTAATGTTAGCTTACATGAATGAAGAGGCCTTCGAAACGACCATTAACATCGGAAAAATGACCTATTACAGCAGAAGCCGCAATGAACTCTGGACCAAAGGACTGACCTCCGGTCACATCCAGTATGTTAAGTCCTTAACCGCGGACTGTGACTATGATACCATTCTGGCAAAGGTATCTCAGGTCGGAGCTGCCTGCCACACAGGCAACCGGAGCTGTTTCTTTAATGAGATCGTGAAAAAAGAATACATGGAGAAAAATCCGCTTAAGATCCTGGATGAAGTCTATGAGATCATCCTTGACCGTAAATCCAATCCGAAAGAGGGGTCTTACACGAACTATCTGTTCGATAAGGGACTTGATAAGATC
>JBNMKU010000050.1:0-17479 GCA_050874505.1 Roseburia sp.
ATACCATACTCCCTGGCAAGTGAATCTCCACCCATCTTTCCGCTTAAATACTCATAAACTAATTGTTTTTTGAATTCAAAACTATATTTTGACATAAAAATACCGACCTCCAATCGTTAGATTTTAGGATCTAACTTTTTTTTGGGGGGCGGTACATTCATCCCACGCCTTTCCTCTTCTAACTATTCCGACCCGATCTTCCAAAGGTGTAAATTCTACACTTCCATCCAAGAAACCCAATAAAATCAAGGCTTTTTCCCCATCCCTTAAACACTGCCGTGACAGATGAATAATACTTTAATCATAAATTTCTCCTGTTCTGAAATACCCTGTAATGCCGAGTTTTGCGTTGTTTTTCCGGCTTTTGGATACATCGTATTTTTCTTGTTAATTACTACACTTTTTGTAAAATACTTCAAAATGGTGCAATTCAAGGCAGTGTGTAGTAGTCAGTTAGTGGACAAACTACTGACTGGGGGTGTGCATCGTTAAAAGGTTGACCTATAAAACATTATATAATAACATCCTTTACCCAAATATTTTTGTATTTCACATCTAAAAAATCTGTAATAATATGGATTTGATTACTTCGTCTGGCAATTCAATATATTTCAAAAAACTAGCATAAACAATAGCAAACAAGGGGACATATATATTTGCGCTTTCCCCCCATTCAACTGTACCAGAATGTGTCTTATTATTACGCAATTTTACAAAAGATGTTATACTATTCTCATTTACTGAAGGTAACGAATATTTTGACACGATTGCATTCACTACATCGCTGTTGCTGACTTGAAAAAGTAAATTCCAGTGAAAAAGTAAATTCCACTGCTGTTTAAATTTTGCGGGATTTATTGGACTTTTTATTTCCGAAAATGAGGAGTTTCTGGTATAATTCAATCAGACATATTGAAATTTTCTGATTTACTGGCATGCTAAATGGGCTGCTGAAATTGGGAGTGCAAGACTAAATTCCACCAGCCATATCTGGAAAAGTGTGAAAAATTAACATCCAGTCTGACAGCAGATTTCGGTTTGTTGGTTACTTGTTAAAGCGTATCAGCTTAGGCGTCAGGTTGACTTGATCAGGAGCAACCGGCTTAAGCTGCAATGCTTTCAGCATGTCTTCACCCAACGTTTCCAGTGCAACATTGTAAGGTGTCCTGCCATCAAGGCTCTCACGGGGAGTGGAATTTATGTGATTGACGATAAGATTCACATCCCACTGTGTAAGAAATTCAAAAGAAGTCCCTTTAGGAAGAACCATTCGAAGCATGGTATGTGTCTGTTCAAGAGCCCCTTTCTGTCCACTTCGCATAGGATCACAGTAGTAAATGCTACTCCGTTCAATACCATTGATTCCTGTTTCCAACGATTCTGGATCGCCGAATTCAGAGCCACGGTCTGTCAGGATATATTCAAATGCCGATATAAAATCATAAGTTCCCATACGTTTTTCAAGACGGTCAAAAACAGAACGCACGGCACCTTTGGAGCATCGGTTTAGAAGAAATGCAAGAAACAGTTTTTCTTTGGTAAAGAGCATTGTAAGGAGTGTCTTCTGGGAGTCCCTGGAGGATTTTACCGTATCCATCTCAATAAAGGATTTGAGTCCGAGGGAGCAAAAATCCGAGTAAGTCCGGTTTTCGAAAACAGCCCGGTTTTTGATCTGTGTTTTGTGGCATTTCCGGGGTTTAAACTTTGGCTGTCTTTTGAGATCAACATTTCTTGCAGAAAATAACCCTTTGTCGATATAGGTATACATGGAACGGACGGACATATCCAGTTCCGGGTGGTTAGTCAGGATCTGGTAAGGGGACTGCCCATGTTCAATGAGCGGTGTAATGATCTGATCCTTTTGGTGGAGCTGGTGTTTTGTCATATTTATGCCGGAACGGGAGCTTGTCAGTAATTCACGGTATTTACGGTCAGCAAACCTGGCATCATAACGGTATTTGTGAGCAATGGTGCAGTGGTTGATCTGTTTCTGGCATCCATTACAGACATATGGAGCTTTGTCAAGGCGTGTACAGCGTTCCTTCTGGAAATCCTTGCATGTCTGATTGCAGGTAGGACAGGAAGTGCATTTAATACCGCAAAGAATGATCTTTCCACAGGCATTCGTCTTCTGGCAGTGATAGCGGTGGATACAAAAATTTTTGGCATTATAGAAAGTGCCTTTATGGTACCAGTCGGAAAGTCTGTGAGCGCGAACCTCTTTTGAGATAGTAGTAGGATCTTTGCACAGAAAGGCAGCAATGTCTTTAAAGGAAGTACCTTTGGATAGTTCATTTTCGATATAGATTCTGTCATTTAAAGTGAGGTGTTTCTGGTTTCCTGGAATGTATTTACTCATAATCGTTCTCCTTCTACTGCTGTCAGAAGGGAAGATAACCGTAACATGGAAATATGAAAGAGTAAATATCTACTGTGCAAAAGTAAATTCCACCACATAAGGCGATGGTGGAATTTAAAATTTCATTTTAGGTTCCTAAATTGTTGGTTATTTTGCTGTTGATTTATAGAAAGACTTATAGTATATTTTTTTATAGATGTGTAGGGTGTCCCTAAAACGCATAGGAATGGAGAGTAGTTATGCAACAGAATGAACCACTTGGGATTACAAAAGTTGCTTTGGATGCCATGGGAGGAGACAATGCTCCGGGAGAGATCGTAAAAGGTGCGGTAGATGCGGTAGTGGCAAGACCGGACATCAAGGTATTTCTCGTAGGGCAGCAGGAGACAGTAAAACAGGAGCTTGCAAAGTATACGTTCCCGGCAGAACAGATTGAAGTTGTGCATGCAGAGGAGGTAATCGAGACAGCTGAGCCGCCTGTGAATGCAATTCGTAAAAAAAAGCAGTCATCGATCGTCATTGGAATGAATATGGTAAAGCAGAAAGAGGCAGATGCGTTTGTCTCGGCTGGAAGTTCCGGAGCTATTCTGGTAGGCGGACAGGTTATTGTCGGCAGGATCAAAGGGATACAGAGACCGCCGTTAGCACCGCTCATTCCAACAGAGAAAGGCGTTTCCCTGCTGATCGACTGTGGGGCAAACGTGGATGCGAGACCAGATCATCTGGTCCAGTTTGCTAAGATGGGATCGATCTACATGGAAAATGTACTTGGGATTAAAAAGCCGAGAGTTGCCATCGTAAATATCGGAGCGGAAGAAGAAAAAGGAAATGCACTTGTCAAAGAGACATTCCCGATGTTAAAAGAATGTAAGGATATCAACTTCGTCGGAAGTATTGAAGCGAGGGAGATCCCGCACGGCGAGGCCGATGTTATCGTCTGTGAGGCGTTTGTCGGAAACGTGATCCTGAAATTATATGAGGGCTTAAGCGGTACCTTGATCGGTGCGATCAAGACCGGTATGATGAGTACCTTAAAGAGCAAGATCGGTGCTGCACTTGCATTGCCGGCATTGAAAAAGACTTTAAAAGCATTTGATGCGACCCAGTACGGCGGAGCACCGCTTCTGGGATTAAACGGTCTGGTCGTCAAGACGCATGGAAGTGCCAAGGCGAAGGAAGTTACCAATTCGATTTACCAGTGTGTCACATTCAAAGAAGAGGACATCAATGGAAAAATTAAGAAAAATATTATAAGTTCAACGGAACAGGAAGGAATGTAATTATGGAATTTGAAAAGCTGAAAAAAATCATTGCAGAGGTATTGAATGTCGATGAAGAGGAGATCTCGATGGACACAACATTTGTGGATGACCTTGGAGCTGACTCTTTGGATATTTTCCAGATTATTATGGGTATTGAAGAGGAATTTGATATTGAAATTGCAAATGAAGAAGCAGAGAACATTGTTACCGTTTCCGATGCAGTAGAAAAAATCAAGAATGCTTTAAACTCATAAAGTTTCCATGAAGTGATAGATAAGCCCTTGTTTTTCTACAAGGGCTTATCTTTATGTCGGAAAACGGAAATGGAGATCAGGATGAATAAAATCAGTGAATTAGAGGAAAAAATTGGCTATCAGTTCAAACAGCAGGGGTTACTGCGCCAGGCGCTGACCCACAGTTCTTATGCCAATGAAAAAAGAATGAAAAAACACTCCGATAACGAGAGACTGGAGTTTTTGGGCGATGCAGTCCTTGAGATCGTCTCCAGTGATTTCTTATACCGGAATTATCCGGATTTACCGGAGGGAGATTTAACCAAGCTGCGTGCGAGCATTGTCTGTGAGCCTACGTTGGCATTGTGCACCAGAGAAATGGATCTGGGAAGCTACCTGTTTTTAGGTAAGGGAGAGGATCAGACCGGAGGAAGAAAGAGAAAGTCTATTTTATCCGATGCACTTGAATCCGTGATCGGAGCGATCTATCTGGATGGTGGATTTGAGCATGCAAAGACATTTATACATAGATTTATACTGACAGATATTGAGCATAAAAAGCTGTTTTACGACAGCAAAACGATCTTGCAGGAGGTTGTGCAGGGAAATTACGAAGAGAGCCTTCATTATGAGCTGCTCTCGGAGGAGGGACCCGATCATAACAAACAGTTTACCGTAGAGGCACGGATCGGTGAGAGAGCGGTCGGAACAGGAACCGGTCACACCAAAAAGGCGGCAGAGCAGGAAGCTGCTTATCAGGCATTGCTGCTTCTGAAACCAAAACTGCAGTAAAAGAGGTCCATATGTATTTAAAAAGCATTGAAGTCCAGGGATTTAAGTCCTTTGCCAATAAGATATTATTCGAATTTCATAATGGTATCACAGGGATCGTAGGCCCGAACGGAAGTGGAAAGAGTAACGTTGCAGATGCGGTGCGCTGGGTATTAGGAGAGCAGAGTGCCAAGCAGCTGCGAGGCGCGAGCATGCAGGATGTTATTTTTGCGGGAACCGAGAACCGGAAACCGTTAAGCTATGCGTATGTCGCAATCACGATGGACAATTCCGACCATCAGCTTGCCGTAGACTATGAGGAAGTTACCGTAGCAAGACGAGTCTACCGTTCCGGGGAGAGTGAATACCTGATCAACGGAAGTCCGTGCCGTCTGAAAGATGTAACAGAACTGTTTTACGATACAGGTATCGGAAAAGAGGGATATTCGATCATCGGACAGGGACAGATCGAGCGTATCTTGAGTGGCAAGCCGGAAGAGCGAAGAGAACTTTTTGACGAGGCGGCAGGAATCGTAAAATATAAAAAGAGAAAAGCCACAGCGCAGAAAAAGTTAGAAAATGAACGTGAAAATCTGGTCCGTGTCAACGACATTTTATCCGAACTGGAACGCCAGGTAGGACCGTTGGAACGCCAGGCGGAAAAGGCAAGGATCTACCTTAAGAAAAAAGAGGAATTAAAGACCTATGATGTCAATATGTTCCTGATGGAAGTGGAACGCATTGCCGGTCAGCTCGGCGAGGTCGGGGAAAAATACCAGATCGCGGATACTCAGTTAAAAGAGGCAAACCAGACCTATGAAAATATTAAGGTGGAGTATGAAAAGCTTGAGGGCGATATGGGAGCGATGGACGAAGAGATTAATTCACTTCGTGACCAATTAAACAATACGACCGTCTTAAAAGGAAAATTAGAGGGACAGGTAAATGTCTTAAAAGAGCAGATCCATACGGCAGAACTGACTGAGGAACATCTGGCAGAGCGGCTCGCTTCGATCGACAGGGAGAAACAGGAACGTCTGGAAGCGAAACAGACCTATGAAAATCAGAAGTCGGAAGAGGAAGAGCGGCTCTGCGAGATCAAAGAGCGTAGAAAACAGGCGCAGGAGACCTTAGCGCAGGTGCAGGAAGAGATCGCAAGATGCACAGAGAACATTGAAAAAGGAAAAAGCGAGATCATCGAGCTTTTGAATAATAAGGCATCGGTAAAAGCAAGACAGCAGCGTTACGATACGATGGCGGAGCAGATCAATATAAGAAAAGCGCATCTGACCAAGCGGCTGCTGGACCGTAAAACAGAAGAGGCAGATCTTGAGGCAGAACTTTCAAACTGCCAGAAGGAACTGGATGAAGTCAATGAGACCATCACGGCACTCAAACAGACCGCGCTGGAATACGAAGAAAAAGCAAGAGAGTGGAAATGCAAATCGCAGGAGACAAGTCAGAACTTAGAACAGGATCTGACCAGATATCATAAGGAACAGTCAAGACTTGAGTCGTTAAAAAATATTGCAGAACGCTATGACGGTTACGGAAACAGCATCCGGAAAGTCATGGAGCAGAAGGCGACCAATAAAGGCTTACTTGGTGTTGTCTCTGATCTGATCCAGGTGGAAAAGAAATACGAGATCGCGATCGAGACCGCATTGGGCGGCAGTATCCAGAATATCGTAACCGAGGATGAAGAGACCGCAAAGCGGATGATCGCTTACTTAAAGCAGAACCGCTATGGCCGTGCGACATTCCTGCCACTTACCAGTGTGGATGGCAGAGGCGGATTTAAAACGATGGATGCGCTGAAAGAAAAAGGCGTGATCGGACTTGCCAATACTTTGGTAAAGACGGATGCAAAGTATGAGGGCGTTACTGCTTATCTGCTGGGCAGGGTCATTGTAGCAGAAACGATCGATGATGCGATCGCACTGGCGAGAAAATATCACTATTCCCTGCGTATCGTAACGTTAGAGGGAGAGTCACTAAGCCCGGGAGGTTCCCTGTCCGGTGGTGCATTCCGAAACAGCAGCAATCTCTTGGCAAGAAAACGTGAGATCGAAGAGCTGGAGCAGAGCGTAGCTGCACTGGAACAGAAGATCCGGGAAGAAAAGAGCCGGCTTGAGGATGTGAAGACAGCACAGGCACTATTGGAAGAAGATGCAGAAGCTAACAAGGCAAAACTGCAGGAACAGTATATTTTACAGAATACTGCCAAGATCAAAGTGGAACGCGCCAAAGAGCAGTGCGGCGAGAGCGAGAGCGTATTTGCAGGACTGAAAGCCGAAAACAGCGAGCTGGAAAAACAGTTGCAGGAGATTTTAGAGAACAAGCAGCAGATCTTAGAGGAGATCGAGCAGGCAAAGCAGCGTGAGATAGAGATCGGGCAGGAAAATGAGACACTTTCTGCATCATTAGAAAAGAATACTTCCATAGAGGAGCAGGCGAAACAGACGGTTTCCCAGATCCAGATGGAAGAGGCACAGATCGTCCAGAGAGTCGAATTTGTCCAGGCAAACTTAGAACGTCTGGAAGGCGAGATCGCCCGCTTTGAGAATGACAGAACCTCCCTGATGGAAGAAGCGAAAGAGGCGAGAGCGGATGCAGAGAAAAAGAAACAGGATATCGAAGAGATCAAAAAGACAATCTTTGCATCGGACGACAGCCACAGCGATTTAGAGCAGGAGTTAAAGGAGAAGCAGGAGACCAGAGAGGAAATGTCACAGCGTTACAAGGGATTTTTCCAGAAGCGCGAGGATGTTTCCAAACAGATTTCAGACCTCGACAAAGAAGTGTTCCGTTTAAACAGCCAGAAAGAAAAGTTAGAAGAGGCAAGAGAATACCAGAACAACTATATGTGGGAAGAGTACGAACTGACACTGCATGCGGCAATGGAACTGCGTGATGAGCAGTATCAGGATCTTGCCGGACTGAAAAAGCTGATCGCAGGGATCAAGGATGACATCCGCAAACTGGGGGATGTCAATGTCAACGCGATCGAGGATTATAAAGAGATCTCGGAACGATATGAATTTTTAAAGACACAGCATGATGATCTGATCGAAGCGGAGAAAACGTTAATGGGCATCATTGAGGATCTGGACACCGGAATGCGTAAACAGTTCATGGAGAAATTCGCCGAGATCCAGAGAGAGTTTGATCAGGTATTTAAAGAGCTTTTTGGTGGTGGAAAGGGAAGCCTCGAACTGGTAGAGGGAGAGGACATTTTAGAGTGCGGCATCCGCATTATCGCACAGCCACCGGGAAAGAAACTGCAGAACATGATGCAGATGTCCGGTGGAGAGAAGTCACTGACGGCGATCGCGCTGTTGTTTGCGATCCAGAACTTAAAGCCTTCTCCGTTTTGTCTGCTGGATGAGATTGAGGCGGCACTGGACGACTCAAACGTTAACCGTTTTGCAAAATATCTGCACAAGCTGACAAAGAATACACAGTTTATCGTGATCACGCACCGACGTGGTACGATGGCGGCGGCAGACCGCCTGTACGGAATCACCATGCAGGAAAAAGGTATTTCCACACTGGTTTCTGTCAATCTGATCGAAGAAGATTTAGATAAATAAGAAGAGAAAGGGGACGAACTATGAGCGAAGAGAAGAAAGGCTTCTGGAGTCGTTTGGTTTCCGGTCTGAGCAAGACCAGAGACAATATCGTATCAGGAATCGATTCCATATTTAATGGATTTTCAAGCATTGATGATGACTTTTATGAAGAAATCGAAGAGATCCTTATTATGGGTGACATCGGAGTCAACGCAACGGAAGCGATCATCGAAAACCTGAAAGAAAAAGTAAAAGAAAACAAGATCAAAGATCCGGCAGAGTGCAAGGAACTTCTGATCCACAGTATCAAAGAGCAGATGGATGTGGGAGAGACCGCATACCGTTTTGAAAACGAAAAATCCGTTGTGCTGATCATCGGAGTCAATGGTGTCGGAAAAACAACCTCCGTTGGAAAACTGGCAGGAAAATTAAAAGATCAGGGTAAAAAGGTCGTGCTTGCGGCAGCAGATACTTTCCGTGCGGCAGCCGGAGACCAGTTACTTGAGTGGGCGAAACGTGCTAATGTCGAGATGATCGGAGGGCAGGAGGGTGCAGACCCGGCAGCAGTCGTATACGATGCAGTTGCTGCGGCAAAGGCAAGAAATGCAGATGTACTGCTCTGCGATACAGCAGGACGTCTTCACAATAAGAAGAATCTGATGGAAGAATTAAAAAAGATCAACCGTATTTTAGAGCGGGAATACCCGGATGCGTATCGTGAGACTTTAGTCGTTCTTGATGCGACAACAGGGCAGAATGCACTGGCACAGGCAAGAGAATTTTCCGAAGTAGCCGATATCACAGGTATTATCTTAACGAAGATGGACGGAACCGCGAAGGGTGGTATTGCAGTCGCAATCCATTCCGAGCTTGGTATTCCGGTAAAATATATTGGAGTAGGGGAAACCATCGAAGATTTGCAGAAATTTGATTCAAACGAATTTGTCAATGCCCTGTTTGATGTAAAACAAGAGACAAAGGACAGCACAGAAAGGGAGGAATAAGATGCTGACACTAGATAAGTTTGAAGAGGCAAGCGAAAAAGTCAAGGAAGTCACATTAGAGACAAAACTGGTCTACAGTGATTACCTGAGCAGCCAGACTGGAAACAAGGTGTATCTGAAACCGGAAAATATGCAGTTTACCGGAGCTTATAAGGTGCGTGGTGCCTATTATAAGATCAGTACGCTGACCGATGAGGAGAGAGAGAAAGGTCTGATCACGGCATCTGCAGGAAATCATGCACAGGGTGTCGCTTATGCAGCAAAATGCTTCGGCTGTAAAGCTGTCATCGTAATGCCGACCACCACACCGCTCATCAAAGTAAACCGCACCAAAAGCTACGGTGCAGAGGTAGTGCTCTACGGAGACGTGTACGATGAGGCATGCCAGAAGGCATACGAGCTGGCAGAAAAGAACGGATATACCTTTATTCATCCGTTTGATGATCTGGCAGTTGCAACCGGACAGGGAAGTATCGCAATGGAGATCTTCAAGGAGCTCCCACTGGTAGAATATATCCTGGTCCCGATCGGCGGAGGCGGACTTGCAACCGGTGTATCGACACTGGCAAAACTTTTAAATCCAAAGATCAAAGTCATCGGTGTAGAGCCGGCAGGAGCAAACTGCATGCAGGCATCTTTTGCAGCAGGAAAGGTGACCACACTTCCGAGTGTCAACACGATCGCTGATGGTACCGCAGTAAAGACACCGGGAAGCAATATTTTCCCTTATATCCAGAAAAATCTGGACGATATCATTACTGTGCCGGATGATGAACTGGTAGGAGCATTCCTTGATATGGTGGAAAACCATAAGATGATCGTGGAAAACTCCGGTCTTCTTACCGTTGCAGCGTTGAAACATTTAGATGTGACAGACAAACGCGTCGTTGCCATCTTAAGCGGTGGTAATATGGATGTCATCACAATGTCTTCCATGGTACAGCAGGGACTGATCTTAAGAGACCGTATCTTTACGGTATCTGTATTACTTCCGGATAAGCCGGGCGAGCTGACAAAAGTCTCTTCCATCATTGCAGCAGAGCAGGGAAATGTCATTAAACTGGAGCATAATCAGTTTGTTTCCATCAACCGCAGTGCGGCAGTGGAACTCCGTATTACATTGGAGTGCTTTGGAACCGACCATAAAAAGCAGATCATGAAGGCATTGGAGAAAAACGGCTACAAACCAAAGCTGGTAAGAACAAGTTTATAAAAAGAAAAGAGAGTGTGAAAGCTATGAAAAAAATCGAAGAATATGTAAGAACCATACCGGATTTCCCGGAACCGGGCATTATGTTCCGTGATGTGACCAGTGTGTTACAGGATCCGGAAGGATTAAAGCTGGCAATCGATTCCATGATCAAATTATTAGACGGTGTTGACTTTGACGTGATCGCAGGAGCTGAGTCAAGAGGATTTATTTTCGGTGCGCCGATCGCCTATGCACTGGGTAAGGCATTCGTTCCGATCCGCAAAAAAGGAAAACTTCCATGCGAGACCATTTCCGAAAAATACGATCTGGAATATGGCACAGCAGAGATCGAGATGCACAAAGATGCGATCAAACCGGGACAGAAAGTGGTTGTAGTAGATGACCTGATCGCAACCGGAGGAACTATCGAGGCAAGTATCAAAATGATCGAGAAACTCGGTGGCGAGGTAGTAAAAGTTCTGTTTTTAATGGAGCTGGCAGGACTGAAAGGACGAGACAGATTAGCCGGATATGATGTGGCTTCTGTAATAACTTACGAAGGAAAGTAAAAAGGAGAGTAAGAAAATGTTAGAAAAAATGTTTAAGCTGAAGGAAAACAATACTTCAGTCAAGGTTGAAGTGATGGGAGGAATCACGACATTTATGACAATGGCGTATATCCTTGCAGTAAACCCATCCATGTTAGAGGCTGCCGGAATGGACAAGACAGCAGTTCTGATCGCAACGGCACTGGCTTCCTTTATCGGAACTCTGATGATGGCATTCCTGGCAAACTATCCGTTTGCACTGGCACCTGGTATGGGTCTGAATGCTTATTTCGCTTACACCGTATGCGGAAGTATGGGTTATTCCTGGCAGATTGCCCTGATGGCTGTATTTGTAGAAGGTCTGATCTTTATTGTATTATCCCTCACAAATGTGCGTGAAGCGATCTTCAATGCGATCCCGACAAACTTAAAGAAGGGTGTCAGCGTTGGTATCGGTCTGTTTATCGCATTTATCGGTTTACAGCATGCAGGCGTCGTTGTTGCAAACAGCTCAACTTTAGTCAGCTACATTGACTTTACTGCAAACTTCCGTACCGCAGGCATCTGTGCCGTACTCGCACTGATCGGTCTGATGGTTATCGCTGTTCTTTACATCAAACGTGTAAAAGGTGCGATCTTAATTGGTATCGTAGTAACCTGGGTACTTGGTATCCTTTCACAGGCAGCAGGGCTTTATGTGCCGGATGCAGAAGCAGGATTTTATTCTTTATATCCGGTATGGGGCTTTACAGATGTCACAGCGATCGGCAATACTTTTGGTAAATGCTTTACCGCTGATTTCTCTTCCGTAAGGATTTTTGACTTTATCGCGATCTTATTATCTTTCCTGTTTGTCGATATGTTTGATACACTGGGAACTCTGATCGGTGTTGCAAACAAAGCGGATATGTTAGACAAAGATGGCAAACTGCCAAACATCAAGGGCGCACTGTTAGCAGATGCGATCGCAACTTCAGCAGGTGCAGTACTTGGTACATCTACTACAACAACATTCGTAGAGAGTTCCTCCGGTGTAGGAGAGGGAGCAAGAACCGGTCTTGCATCTGTGGTAACCGGATTTTTATTCCTGGTATCCATCATCCTTTCCCCGCTGTTTTGCTCAATCCCGAACTTTGCAACAGCACCGGCACTCATTTTCGTAGGATTTTTAATGGTATCTACTGTTGTCAGCATTGACTTTACCGATATGACAGAGTCTGTACCGGCATACTTATGTCTGCTTGCAATGCCACTCATGTACAGTATTTCCGAGGGTATCGCAGTTGGTGTTATCTCTTATGTCATCATCAACGTAGCAGCAGGAAAAGCAAAGAAGATCACTCCGTTAATGTATATACTGGCAGTATTATTTGTATGTAAATACATTTTCCTGTAAGACGAAAAAGTGACAGGTTAGAAAAAATAAGAGTGTCAAGAAAAAATACTTGACACTCTTATTTTTTTATGATATTCTAATCGACGGTGATGGAAATGGAAGAAAAAATCGAACAGGCATATCTCTATGATTTCTACGGAGAACTGTTAAACGAACATCAGAGAAGAATATATGAAGATTTCGTTTTTAATGATTTATCACTCGGTGAGATCGCAGAGGACGAAGGAATCAGCCGTCAGGGCGTGCACGATATGGTAAAGCGTTGCACCAAGACATTAGAAGGCTACGAAGAGAAACTGCATCTGATCGAAAAATTCCAGTCTGCAAAGCAGAAAGTAGAGCAGATACACCGGTTGGCAGAACAGTTTCATGCGAACCATGACGAGAGCGTTTTTACCGAGATCGAACAGATCTCCAATCAGATTTTAGAGGAGTTATAGGATGGCATTTGACAGTTTATCTGAAAAACTTCAAAACGTATTCAAGAACCTTCGGAGTAAGGGACGTCTGACCGAGGAGGATGTCAAGCTTGCATTAAAAGAAGTCAAGATGGCACTTTTAGAGGCGGATGTAAACTTCAAGGTTGTCAAACAGTTCGTAAAAGACGTACAGGAGCGTGCGGTTGGTCAGGATGTGATGAACGGACTCAATCCCGGACAGATGGTCATCAAGATCGTAAACGAAGAGATGGTCAAGCTGATGGGCTCTGAGACGACAGAAATCGCATTACGCCCGGGCAAGGAACTGACGATCATTATGATGGTTGGTCTTCAGGGTGCCGGTAAGACGACGACGACTGCCAAGATTGCAGGAAAGCTCAAATTAAAAGGAAAGAAAGTCCTTTTGGCGGCTTGTGATGTATACCGCCCGGCAGCCATTGAACAGTTACAGATCAATGGAGAGAAGCAGGGTGTTGCAGTATTTTCGATGGGAGATAAAAACCGCCCGGTCGATATTGCAAAAGCAGCAGTAGAGCATGCAGAAAAAAATGATTTTAATGTGTTGATCATCGATACTGCAGGACGTCTTCATATTGATGAGGACATGATGGCAGAATTGATTTCCATAAAAGAAAATGTTCCGGTTTCCCAGACGTTACTGGTTGTGGACTCCATGACAGGTCAGGATGCAGTCAATGTGGCAGGAACATTTGATGAAAAGATCGGGATTGACGGTGTGATCTTAACCAAACTCGATGGTGACACCAGAGGTGGTGCGGCACTTTCTATCCGTGCTGTGACCGGAAAACCGATCCTTTATGCAGGAATGGGAGAAAAGCTCTCTGATTTAGAGCAGTTTTACCCGGATCGAATGGCATCCCGTATCCTTGGGATGGGAGATGTCTTAACACTCATCGAGAAAGCGCAGACAGATCTGGATGAGGAAAAAGCCAAAAAGCTGGAAGAAAAGATGCGCAAAAATGAATTTGACTTTGAGATGTATTTAGAGTCCATGAGTCAGATGAAAAAGATGGGTGGCTTGTCCAGTATTCTTGGTATGATGCCGGGACTTGGCGCAGGCAAGATGCCAGACATTGACGAGGCGGCCGCAGAGAAAAACATGGCACGCACGGAGGCAATCATCTACTCGATGACACCGCAGGAAAGACAAAATCCTTCCCTGTTAAATCCAAGCAGAAAACGCAGGATCGCACAGGGCGCAGGTGTGGATATCGCAGAGGTAAACCGTCTGGTAAAACAGTTTGAACAGGCAAAGAAAATGATGAAACAGATGCCTGGCATGATGAAAAAAGGTAAAAGAGGAATGTTTAAAGGACTTCCTTTTTAATACATGAAAAATAATCCAAGGAGGTGAAAGTAATGGCAGTAAAGATCAGATTAAGAAGAATGGGACAGAAAAAAGCTCCTTTCTATAGAATCGTAGTTTCTGATTCCAGATCCCCAAGAGATGGTAAGTTCATCGAAGAGATCGGAACTTATGATCCGACTAAAGATCCAAGCGAGTATCATGTAAATGAGGAGTTAGCAAAGAAATGGTTAGCTAACGGAGCTCAGCCAACAGATACAGTAGCTAGAATTTTAAAGAGCGCTGGTATCGAGAAATAGGATTAGTGAGGTGGACCTATGAAAGAGTTAGTAGAAGTAATTGCCAAATCACTGGTCGATTACCCGGATGAAGTTGTTGTAACGGAAACCGAAAATGAAAAAGCTATCGTGTTAGAGCTGCGCGTAGCACAGTCTGACATGGGCAAGGTAATTGGCAAACAGGGCCGTATTGCGAAAGCAATCCGTGCTGTTGTGAAGGCTGCTGCCTCAAAAGAAGAGAAAAAAGTTATTGTAGAAATCATGCAGTAGTTTTTTTCGCACAAATACCGGATACATCATATGATATGGTGCATCCGGTTTTTTACAATGGAGATGAAAAAAGAAAGGGGTTTCTTATGAAAATAACAAAGAGATTTGCCGCGCTCATTCTTGCCGCGCTATTATTTGTAGCGGCACCATTTGAGTTACAGGCAGCAACGGTTGCCACAACGGAGCAGGAAAGCATTGTCAGCATGCAGGAAGAGACGAATGCAGGATCCGATGATGTTACGGTAGTGGAAGATAATTTAAAATATGCAACAACATCGTCAGCATTCAGAGCTTCTTTTCCAACAGAACTTAAAGTGCATACCGGCGTAAGCAGTAAAAATCATTCTTATCTTTACCATGTCTGGAACCTGCCGAGCAGTGGAAAGATCACAAAGGTTTCTATTTCAAATAAAAAGATCGCAACGATTGAAAAAAGAGGAACCGACACTGTTTCCATCAAACCGAAAAAAACAGGAAAAGCAACGGTCAAAGTTACGGTAAAATATGGCAGCATCCAAAAGACATTTACCTCCAAGCTGACCGTATACAAATATACCAACCCGTTAAAGTCCTACAAATTAGCAGGAAAAGAGATTAAGGCAAAATTTAATAAGACCAATATAACCGGTTCTTATACATTTAAGAAAAATCAGACTGTGACATTTAAAGTAACACCAAAGAGTGGCTGGAAAATGGGGTCTTTCTCTTATTATTATGGGAATGGGAAAAGCAAACGTTACAGTGTAAGTTCCCCGAAGATTAAAATGGTAGAAAACGGCTCGATACAGATCAATATGGTAAACAATAAGACCGGACTGATCGAAAATATAGTATTGCATATTGTGGTAAAATAAAGGAGAACAATGGAAGATTTATTGCAGATTGGCGTGATCACAACGACACATGGAGTGCGTGGCGAAGTAAAGGTGTTTCCGACCACGGATGACCCCATGCGTTTTAAAAAATTAAAGCAGGTTATCTTAGATACCGGAAAAGAACAGATCGAACTTGAGGTTGCCGGAGCACGTTTTTTCAAAAATCTGGTGATACTGAAATTCAAAGGCATTGACAATATCAATGATGTGGAGCAGTACCGGCAGAAAAGCCTGTATGTGACAAGAGAGAACGCTGTTCCTTTAGGGGAAAATGAATATTTTATTGCAGACCTGATCGGATTAAAGGTTGTCTCGGATGAGGGCGAAGAGTTAGGAGAACTGAGTGATGTTCTGCAGACCGGAGCGAACGATGTATATGTTGTCAGCAAAGAGAACACGCCAGATCTTTTGATCCCGGCAATCCGGGATTGCATTAAACAGGTGGATATTGAGAGCGGTACGATGCAGGTACATCTGTTGGCAGGACTTAGATAAAGAGGAAGAACGATGAACTTTCATATTATGACATTATTCCCGGATATGGTAAAGCAGGGACTTTCCGAAAGCATTATAGGGAGGGCGGCAGACAAAGGGCTGCTTTCCATTGATGCGGTCAATATCCGGGATTTTACTTTAGATAAACATAAAAAGGTGGATGATTATCCTTACGGGGGCGGCGCGGGTATGCTGATGCAGGTACAGCCTGTTTACGATGCCTGGAAGTCGATCGCAGACAAGTTATCGAAAAAGCCGCGTACTATTTATCTGACACCACAGGGGCAGACGTTTACCCAGCAGATGGCGAAAGATTTTGCAAGAGAGGAAGACCTTGTACTTTTGTGCGGACATTATGAGGGGATCGATGAACGTGTGTTAGAGGAAATCGTGACAGATTACGTTTCCATCGGTGATTATGTGCTGACCGGAGGAGAACTTCCGGCTATGGTCATGGTGGATGCGATTTCACGCATGGTACCGGGAGTGCTCTCCAATGATGAGTCCGGAGCAACAGAGTCTTTTGAGGGAAATCTTTTGGAATATCCGCAGTACAGCAGACCGGAGGTATGGATGGACAAGGCAGTACCTAAGGTGCTCTTATCCGGCAACCCAAAGGAGATCACTGCATGGAGAAAAGCGCGTGCGGTGGAGCGGACAAAGGAACGCCGCTATGATCTCTATCAGAAATATGAGGAGTTGCAGCAGTGCCGGGAAATCCTCTGGAAGAAAAAGCTGCTCCATATGGATATGATCGAGGTCATCGACCGGGGCAGTGCCGAGCTTATATATGCCGATGGAGAAAATATCTGTATCCATGATAAAGTCAGTGATACCTATTTTCATACGGCAAACAGCATAGAAGAGGGAAGAAAGATGATCTCCTGTGTAAAAGAACAGACAGGAGGCAGGATCGCACAACTGGTGCTGCATCAGGACTTCATAGTGGAGCCTGCAAAGGAGGAATTTGACCTGTATCTCTCGGTGGCATGTTATCAGGCAGTCTATACGCGCAGGGAAAAATTGCCGGTATCAAAACTCTATGCCGGGGAAGAGCCGCTTTCCATCCGTCCACTTACCCTTGCATATATGGATCAGGTGTTAGAACATTATAAATTAGTCAGCGACCCGGATTATATCAGACAGGTGATCGTTTCAGGCAATCTGTTCGGGGCGTTTCTGGAAGAAACGCTGGTTGGATTTGTCGGGTGGCACAAGGAAGGCAGCATGGGAATGCTTGAAGTTTTTCCAGAGTATCAGCGCAGAAGGCTGGGAAAAACACTGGAAACTTATATTGTCAATCTGACACTTGAGAGAGGGCATACGCCATACGGTCAGGTTGTGGTCGGCAATGAAAAATCCATGCGGTTACAGGAAGGCATGGGCATGTGTTTCGCAAAAGGATTGGTGTATTGGATGCACAGTAAAAGAGAGTAAGAAAGAAAAAAGACGGGTGC
>JBNMKU010000051.1:0-17009 GCA_050874505.1 Roseburia sp.
ACAGAAAAATGCAGCAGAAATAGTACTAATGACAGTCGCCAAAATTGCCGGTCCGACAATTTCGACCGGATTTACACTGCCGTACTGGCTGCGATACGCAATAATATTGACCGGGATCAGCTGCAGGGACGATATGTTTAAGATCAGAAACGTACACATTTCCTTATTTGCAACGCCCCTTGGCACTGGCTTTTGTTTTCCCCTGTTTCCTGCCTTTCTTCTCGTTTCCTCCAGTTCCTCCAGACTCTCCATCGCCTTTAATCCGGCAGGGGTTGCCGCCCATCCCAGTCCGAAGACATTGGCGATCATATTGGTGGCAATATACTCATTTGCCGGGTGTTCCGACGGGATCTGTGGAAAAAAGAAACGCAGTATAGGCTTCATTTTTCTTGCCAGCCCTGCAATGATGCCGGCTTTTTCCGCAATCTTCATAAGTCCCACCCAGAAAGCCATAACGCCTGTCATCGTGATGCAAAGTGTTACCGCCTCCTTTGCCGAATCCAGTGCCGCCTCTGTCACTTCCGGGAGTTTCCCGGTAAATGCCGCAAATACAACACCGATCAGGATCATAAATGCCCATAGATAATTCATGTTTTCCTGCTTCTTTCCATTTTTATCTATCTTATGTCGGTTTCTTTTTTTCTTTCCTCCCATCCGCTTACATAAATGTCTTTTCCTGCGCATAAATATATTCTGATAATGCCGCAGTTTTATCGCGCACCGCCAAAACGAGGTAATTTTATTTTGAAACAGTTATCGCCTTCCATAAGAAAGCGTTTCCTTTCTGCTTTTTTATGTATTTTCACACTGACCCCTTTTTTTCTGACTGGTTGTACTTCTGCAAAACCGGACATTTCGACAACAGACCAGCCCACTGCTTCCTTTTCCGAATTCTGTGACGATCTTTTTGTCTCGGAAGTGGCATCCAATACCATCAATCTTCACTTTACCCTGTCAGACCCCGGTGCCTACGGCATTACCGATGTGCCTATTACTCTGGGCGAGATCTCAGATCGTGCCGCAAACGAAACAAATGCCAGTCTTGAAAATACATTAAACGCCCTAAAGCAGTTTGATTATGATTCGCTGACAAAACAAGAGCAGCTTACCTATGATGTCCTCATGGATTCCCTCACGCATCAGCTTTCAGGTTCTTCTTTCTATCTCTACGAGGAATATCTAAACGCTGCTTCCGGTATTCAAGCGCAGCTTCCAGTGCTTTACGAAGAATATCGTTTTCACAGCGAACGGGATGTAAAGGATTACTTAAAGCTGATCGCCTTAACCGGATCTTACTTTAAATCGATTGCCTCCTTTGAAAAGGAAAAGGCGGATGCCGGGCTTTTTATGTCGGATGCGGCATGCGACAAAGTTATCGCCCAGTGTAAGGATTTTATTGCCGACAAAGAGAACCACTATCTGATCCTGACCTTCGACCATAAGGTAGATGCGCTCACCTCTTTAACGGAAACCCAGCGGGAACAATATAAGAAAGAAAATGAAACGCTGGTCAAAGAAGTCATTTTTCCTGCCTATGAAAGGCTCTCTGCCGTTTTGTCTGCCTTAAAAGGCAGTGGCAAAAATGATAAGGGGCTCTGTTATTTTGACAATGGGAAAGCCTATTATGAAACTCTCTTTTATCACAATACCGGCTGCTCGGACCGTATTAAAGATGTTGAAACCAGGATCGACAACCAGAGGCTTTTTGATTTAAAGGCAGCGATCGCCCTAACCGATGCCAATCCTTCCATCCCGGAAATCTGCGAAAATTATTCCATTCCGGATACCGACCCGCTTGCAATCTTGGGCAGCCTGCAGCAGAACATGCTGGCACAGTTTCCCGCCCCACCAAAAACCACCTACACCGTCAGCCCGATTGAAGAATGTATGCAGGACTATATGGCTCCCGCCTTTTATATCACGGCTCCATTGGACGATTATGAACAGAACTCCATTTTCATCAATGGAAAAACACCCTCTCATACGATGCGCTATTTTACCACGCTTGCCCATGAAGGATTTCCCGGACACCTCTACCAGACCGTTATGTCCTATGAGGCAGGACTTCCGCCGATCCGGTTCCTGTTAAACTATCCCGGATATATCGAAGGATGGGCAACCTATGTTGAAATGCTTTCATACCAGTATGCCACACTTCCTTCCGATGCGGCGCAATGGATGGCTTATAATCAGTCTGCCCTCTTAAGCCTTTATGCCTCTACGGACATCGGCATCCATTATGAGGGCTGGGATCTTTCCGATACGATCAAGTTCTGGAAGAGTTATGGCATCTCCGATGTCGAAACGATACAGGAACTCTATCAATACATTATTTCCGAGCCTGCAAACTATTTAAAATATTATGTGGGGTATCTGGAATTTCTGGAACTGCAGAATACTGCAAAAGAAATGTTTCAAACGGATTATCGTGATGTGGATTTTCACCGCGCATTGCTTCGGATCGGTCCTGCGCCTTTTGATCTGATCGAGAAATATCTGCCATTTTATTATTCCTCAAAGGACGGTCGCTCTTAAAAATATTTGTATGTGTATTATTTTAACTCGAAAAGTTTATTTTCATCACTTTCCTGAAGAAAACAAATCTCATTATTAGCCTCAAAAAATCCGGAATTTTTAGAAAAGCGTTTCTGAAAAATTATGATTAGCCCTGTCTTTTTAACGAAAGGACACCGCGTGCGGCTGTCTGCCGGATGACATACAACGATTTCGAGGACTTTCGTGCTGCACTTACATGGTCGCTCACACAAAACGTAGCCGCCAGCGAGGACTGTTTGAAAAATCTCCTGCCATCTTTACAATAGCAGGAGATTTTGAGTTCCGGAGCAAGGCTTTCTATCGTCTGTGTGAGCGACCTTTTAGTGCAGCCAGAAAGTCCTCGCTTGTTGTATGCAGCCGACAGACAGTCGCACGTATGCTGTTCTTTCGAAAAAAGACAGGTCACATTCTTCCAGAAACGCTTTTTAAAATTCTCGGATTTTCCTCGAAATCATAATGAGATTTATTTCTCAGGAAAGTGTAATATATAACCTGACAGGTTCAAAATGATATACGTCAAAATATTTAAGAGCGACCATCCTCAAGTAATGCCTGATACACATCTCGTTTACTGATTCCTCTGTCTTTCGCCACCAGTTTCATGGCTTCTTTATGCGGTGTTCCCTGTGCCTCATACATTGCCATATGTTCCTCTAACGACATCGTTTCCCAGGCTTTCCGCTCCTCTTCTTCCATCTCCTTAAATGTCTTTCCATCAATCACAAGGACATATTCTCCCCTTGGTTCGTTCTCTTTATAGTAATTAAGACATCCAGATATTGTCGTAAGTGTCTTTTCTTCATATCGCTTTGTCAGCTCTCTGCAGACCGAAATTTTGCGGTCTCCGAGTACTTCAAAGAGTTCCTCTAAGGTCTTTACCAGATGGTGCGGTGCTTCATAAATGATCATCGTACGGGTTTCATTTTTCAACTGTTTTAAAACAGCTGCCCGCTCTTTTTTGTCTCTTGGCAGAAATGCTTCAAACGCAAAACGTCTGGTCGGAAGCCCTGACATCGTAAGCGCGGTGATACATGCCGCCGGTCCCGGCAGGGAAGTCACCTCGATACCCTCTTCGTAACAGATGCGCACAATGTCCTCTCCCGGATCTGAAATACCGGGTGTTCCGGCATCGGTGATCAGTGCGATATTTTTTCCTTCCCGCATGCGGTCCACAAGCTGATATGCTTTCTCGATCTTGTTGAACTCATGGTAACTCGTCATCGGGGTCTTTATCTCAAAATGGTTTAACAGCTTAATGGAATTTCTGGTATCCTCCGCTGCGATAAGGTCAACTTCTTTTAAGGTACGCAGCACCCGGAACGTAATATCCTCTAAATTTCCGATCGGTGTTGCACACAAATAGAGCTTTCCTGCCATTGTTTTTCCTCTCATTTCTCAAATACTTCCATCTCATTGAAACAGTTCTAATATAACATAATCAAATAGAAGAAAAAAGCACTTCTTATTCCTGCCAGAGATGTTTGTTGTTTTCTGATTCCTGTTTTTAACTTATTTTACGGTAATGTAAATCCGCGCTTTGCTTCCATCTTCCTTTGCGTAAATGTAAGCATGTCCCGCATATTTTCCGTAAATTTTTCCGTTTTCGTCCACGGATACGATATCGCTGTTTGAACTGGAATAAGTCGGTTTATTTCCGGAAGACACTGTTACCCGGAGTTTTTTTGTCTCTCCGACAGCAAGTGACAATTCAGACTGTTCAAAAGATATGCTTGGCTTTTTGACTGTGACCTCACAGGCTTTACTTACGCCATCCACGGTTGCAGTGATGACTGCGGTTCCATTTTTTACCGCGGTGACGAGCCCCTTCTCATCGACTACCGCCACACTGCGCTTATTGCTCTTCCATTTCACTTTCGAGGAAGAAGTGTAAGAAGCAGTCAGCTTCACCTGCTGTTTCCGGAACAGGTTTACTTTTGTCTTATTTAACGTAAGCTCCGGTTTTTTTACCGTGACCACACAGCTTGCCCGGCTGCCGTCGACGCTTGCCGTGATCGTTGCCCTGCCAGGCTTCTTCGCCGTGATCCACCCGCGCTCATCAACAGCCGCAATACTGGTCTTATCCGATTTCCACGTCACAGCATGTCCGGTCGAGGTCGTCGCCTTTAACCGGATGGAATAACCATTGTCTAACGTGATGCGCGTTTTGCTCAACTGGATCGATGTTTTTTCCACGATGACTTTGCATCCTGCCTCTCCATTACTGGTTTTTGCAGTGATCGTTGCAGTTCCTGCCTTCTTTGCAGTGATTTTGCCGTAGGTGTTGACCGATGCCACTTTTGTGTTACTGGATGAAAATTTTGGTCGTTTGCCATTGCTGGTGATAGCGGCAAGATAAAAACTGTCCCCCACTTTCATCTGTGCAGAATAAGTGCCAAGTAAAACGAAACCATAGCCGGATGATGCATATAAATGTGTCGGTTCTAATATACTGAAAAACAGCATGGATATCATGCAAAAGACAGCTGATGCTGTACGAAAGATTTTTGATTTTGTTGCCATAAGATTCCCCCATACATAGATGGCAGGAAATAAGAATGTACTTTTTTCTAATTTATCACGACTTACACCCCATGTAAACAGGTAAAATGTGAATTTTCTATGTTCAAATCATATCGTAAGTACTAGATTTTTCTATTTTAATATGATAAAGTGGTAATTGTAACAAATATTATTTTATAAAGGAGAGGAAGTAAGTATGGAAATCAAAAAAACTAATTTCTTACACAGAGTAGCAAGTCTTGCTCTTGCACTCGTCATGGTACTTTCTGTTGTCGTTGTTGCCGTTCCTACGGAAGTCTCCGCAGCAGATAAATCCTTCAAAAGCAAAGGAAAATCCAGCGTAACCATCACTGATGAGGAATGTTATTATTCTACCGGACAGGACACCTGGATCAAATACAAAGCACCTGCAGACGGCTACTTAAAAGTCTCTGCTGCAAATGCATCTACCACATCCAGCTACACGGTAGGTTACTGGTGCTTATATAACAAAACAAAAGCAACTGTCGTTTCACCTGACAACGCTTACAATACAAACTATACAGACTCTTATTACTACACAGATGTTTATGGCGTGAAAAAAGGCGTTACCTACTACTTAAACGTAAGAGCATATGCCGGTACCACCATCAATGCATCTTTCACAAAGGTAACTGACAAGAGCGGTGCAAAAAAATCAAAAGCCCTGAACTTAAAACAGAAAAAAGCTGCCACTGGTCTGATCCGTGTTGGTGATACAAAAGTTTCTGACTGGTATAAATTCACTATCAACTCTAAAAAGAAATTAAACGTTACCATCACACCTTACACCAACGACAGCATCAGCATTACAATCTCCGGTCCTGGTGTTTACACAAAAACTTCTACCATCAGCGGTTCTTACTATGGAAAGAAATGCCCATTTACCACAACTGGTAAAGTAAAAGCTGGTACTTACTATATTCGGATCAAACCGGCAAAGAAAACAACCAGTGGTTTCTATAAGATCAGCTGGAAATAGACCAACAGGCAACAAAAAAGAAATCCCCGCGGGGATTTCTTTTTTGTTGCTTTTAATTTTCTTCTTTCTTTTTCATCTTCGGCAGCACCACATATAAAAAGATGGAAACTGCCACAATTCCAATGGAAATCAGCTGGGATGTGGATAACACGCCAACGCTTCCGCGGTAATCATCTCTTAAAAATTCAATCGCAAATCGTCCCACTCCATAGAGCAACAGATAAGCTGCTGCCACACGTCCCTCTTTCGGTTCCTTTTTCGCATAAAGCAGTAAGAGAACACAGAAGAGAAAATCTCCGGCTGAAGAAATGAGCTGTGTCGGGATCAATTTTACGCCGTTTGGTGCGAAATCCGAGTGGCTGAATGTAATGCCATACCACGCATCGGTTTCCTTTCCATAACAGCAGCCTGCAAAAAAGCAGCCCAGACGACCAAATCCCTGTGCAAACGATACAGACGGCATAACCAGATCAAAGTACGGCAGGAAACGGACTTTTTTGATCCTGCAGTAGACCATACTGCACACAACGCCGCCTATAATACCACCGTAAACCACATATCCGTTTTTAAAGTTCCATAAGATGGCTGGATCTTTTATGATCTGTGGCAGCTCCACAATGTAATAGAGTAACCGGCAGCCGACCATCCCTCCGATGATCGCACAGAAAAAAATGCCATAAATAATATCCTCATCCAGTGCCCGTTTTTTTCCTCGCTTTAAGCACATTAACAGTGCCGCCATAAACCCGATTGCAATCATCAGACCATACATATGAAATGTAACCGGTCCGATCTTAATATCATTAAACATGTCTCTCTCCTTTCCTAATAGCCATAGATTTCATAAATCTCATCCGTATACACACCCGGTTCCTTGTATACGATCAACGGTTTCTCCACGGTAAGCCTTGACTTTCCACCGCGCATCCCCTCGATCAGTACCATATTTGGTTCTTTGTCCACATAAGGGTAGACGAGCTGCATCCGTTTTGGTTCGATCCGGTATTTAACCATCAGACTGAAGATCTCTGCCAGCCGGAATGGTCTGTGCACCATATAAAATCTGCCTCCCGGAGTCAGCAGTCTGGCACTCTCGCGCAGCACGTCATCTAACGTACAGCAGACCTCGTGCCTTGCGATCGCTTTCGCTTCATTTGCTGAACTGAGCCCATGATTTCCGATCATATAGGGCGGATTGGTGGTAATGATATCAAAAGAAGATGCTCCAAAAAGGCTGGAAGCATCTTTGATATCTCCTGTGACGATCTTTATTTTATCTTCTAAGTGATTATATCTGACACTGCGGCGCGCCATATCGGCACTTTCCGGCTGTATTTCCAGTGCCGTGAAATCCTCGCTTTCCGTTTTGGCTTCCATCAAAATCGGGATAATGCCAGTTCCTGTTCCAAGATCCAACACCCGCTCCCCGGCTTTTGCCTTCGCAAATCCGGAAAGCAGAACTGCATCCATTCCAAAACAGAACCGTTTCGGGTCCTGAATGATATAATATCCGTTTCGGTGCAATTCATCCAGACGCTCATGCTCGTGTACCAGATTATTTTCCTTCATCAATCTTGGACTTTCCTCCCTTGTCCTCCAATGCGGACAGTTCCTTTAATTCCTCCGGGGTCAGTTTCACACGTTCTTTTCTGCGGCGCGGTTTGAATTTTAACTGCTCCACTTTGTACTCGTGCAGTTCTTTTTCATCCTCTACTTCTACCAGGACTTTGACCAGCTGGCGGAGTACATTGACGGAAGATACCTCTCCCTTAAATCCATCGTCTGTCGTCACGAAGTCGCCCACATTCGGAAGACGGCTGTTCAAATACTCATAGGTCTCCTCTTCGTTTTTCAGACAACACATCAGTCTGCCGCATACACCGGAGATCTTGGTCGGGTTTAAAGATAAGTTCTGCTCTTTTGCCATCTTGATGGAAACCGGAGCAAACTCGGACAGATAACTGTGACAGCATAATTCTCTTCCACAGATACCAACTCCGCCTAAGATCTTGGTCTCATCTCTGACACCGATCTGTCTTAACTCAATTCTGGTGCGGAATACGGCTGCCAGATCCTTTACCAGCTCACGGAAATCAATTCTTCCGTCTGCCGTAAAGTAAAAGAGAAGCTTGTTATTGTCAAAGGTATACTCTGCCTCCACTAATTTCATATCCAGCTTGTGTTTTGCGATCTTTTCCAGGCAGATCTGAAATGCTTCTTTTTCTTTTTCACGGTTCTTTACCACAACGCGCTCGTCTGCATCAGTTGCAATTCGGATAACCGGTTTTAACGGCTGTATCACGGTATCCTCCGGGACTTCGCGTGGTGCGATCATAACCGTTCCCATCTCCACCCCACGGGCAGTCTCTACAATGACATGATTTCCCGTCTCAAGATCTAATGTTCCCGGTCCAAAATAATATATCTTTCCTGCATTCCGAAACCGGACGCCTACTACTTTTACCATTCTAGTTCTCCTTTATCGTCAGCAGCAACAGCTCTATGACAAGATCAAAATTTACATTGGCATTCAGTCGGATCTGTGCCTTGGAAAGTGCCTCTAAAATCGTCTCAATGCCACTGTAAGAACTCTGTTCTGCCTGCCTTTTTATATCATAAACCTCATCTTTGAAAATGAGTTTATTTACATCTTTGGTTGCTTTATAATACAGTACATCCCGATACCAGATCATCATCAGATCAAAATAATCGTTGATATCCAGTTTGTACTCGCTGATCTGTTTGACTGCCTCTGTCATCTCATACAGATCGATATCATGCAGCCGCTTTAGGAGCTGAAGTGCGGATGCTTTTAACTCGTTGAAGTTATCGGAAGAAGCCAGCATGATCGCCTTTCCGACATTCCCCTGTGCAAATGCCGTGCAGACATCTGCCTGATAATCCGGTATCTGATAATGGCTCATCAGATATTTTTTAATCTTTTCATCCGGCACTGCCTTGATATTTAAAGTCACACAGCGCGACAGTATCGTTGGCAGAAACAGATCTGCATTGGTCGTGAGTAACAGGATAATGGCATATGCAGGTGGCTCCTCGATCGTTTTTAACAGGGCATTCTGTGCCTGCACATTCATTTTTTCTGCTTCGTCCACAATGTAGATCTTATATTTGCTGCTATATGGCTTGATCACGATATCGTTATTCAACTGTGTACGGATATCATCTACAGATATGGTGTTTGGTTTCTCATGCCGTACATAAAGGATATCCGGCTGGTTTCTTCCTGCTGCCTGTTTACAGGAATGACACTCCATACAAGGCTCATTTCCGCCGCGCTCACACTGCAACGCTGCCGCAAATGCCTCTGCCAGCATCATCTTCCCCGATTTATCCGGTCCGTTTATAATATATGCGTGTGATACTTTATCCATGGTAATGGCATTTTGCAGGTGTTCTATAATCTGTTCATGCCCGATAATGTCTTTAAATCCTGCCATACTCATCCTCATTCCTGCGCCACATGTATGCGCCACTCATTTTTCAGGTAAATATATCCAATAATAGTCCCCGGATCTCCCCAATCTTATTTAAGATGGTAATATGATCCTTTTCGTCTTTTACAAGCTCCTGTGCCAGCTCGTCCAGATTGGCATCGATCAGTTTGATAATACCATAGACTCTGTGACGTCCCTTTCGGTCCAGAAAATTCTCTCTGGAGAATTTGTGAGAGCGGAATACGACTTCATTCATAAACTCACGGATCAGCTCTCTGTATTTGCGCATATCCCGAATGTCCATATGTCTGGCGATCCGGTCTCCCTGTGCCGTGATATCAACCAGCATGCTGTCTATCTTCTGCTGTAACTCTGCATCTGTGATCGCGCTGGCAAGTGTAAACTTAAAGCTGCCATCCCCCTGTTCTACCTGACTGGTATCCGGCACCTGTGTGATTTCCGATATATTGTTTACCTTAATATCCAATCGCCTGCACCCTCTTTCTCCGGTATCTTTACCCCTGTTGCTCTTTTATATAGGAAACGATCTCTTTCTCTACTTCTTCTAACGAGTTATTGACAAATCGTCTCGCGATCTGCGCTTCTTTTAATTTTTCTTCGGAAAAATCTGCTGCATCCGCCAGAAAACGTCTGCACATCTCTTCGTACTTTGGTGTAACCTGCTCCCGCTCTCTTGCGATCGCACGCTCTAATCTCTTTCCGTCTTCTACTTCTATATATATCGGAACGACATTCTCTTTTCCGTAGTATTCCCGCAATTTCAGATACTGTTCGACGGTGCTGGTCACAATAGAACTCTCTTTTCCAAAATCGACCTGTCCGTCATCTGCGGTAAAGTATTTCCAGATGCCATAAACGGTGTGATATGCCCGCAGTTCAATGACCTTTCCTGCTGCTTCTAATTCCTCTGCCCTTTTCTCATCACAAAAGAAATATTCCACGCCATCCTGCTCTCCTGCCCGCATCGGTCTGGTCGTATAAGTCACGATCTTTTTCAGCCCAAGCTCTTTCTGCCCTAATAAATAGCGGTAGATCGTATCTTTGCCGGTGGAGCTTTTTCCTATGATACAAAAAATTTTTCCCATATTTTATCACACTTTTGCCTTTATCAGTATAATATAGTCTTTAAAAATATACAACGTTTATCCTGCCGGAAGATAAATTTGCCATTCCAAGGGTAAACAGTCCCATATCCTGACACCGTCTGATCTGATCCAGTAATTTCTCTGTGATCACTTCCCCCGGAACGATCAACGGGATCCCCGGTGGATATAAATAAATGTACTCTGCTGACACTGCTCCTGCTGCCTCCTCGAATGCCACTTCTCTTGCAGGCAGGTTCCACGCCTCGCCAATCTCCATCCTCTTTGACTGTTTCTGATAGGTTTCCTCAATAAAATGATGCAGCTTTTCTGTTTCTTTTTGCCGCTTATGCTCTTTATCCAGTGCAAAAAGTGCCTCTTTTAAACGTTCCAGTCCTTCTTCGGTATCCATCAGACTTGTCATTGCAAGCACATAATCGCCCGATGCCATCTCCATCTGAAGATGAAAGTCCTGTAACAGTTTCTGGTGCAGTCCCTCCCCGGTCAGTCCCGATGTCCCCGCAAAAATAATGATCTTGGAGTCATCCCAGCTGGCTGCATCCGCCCCGCTTAAGTCCTCTCTCTGCATCACATGGAGATGTTTTAATCCCCGCACGCCCTGATAAAACGCATCGAGCTTTTTCCGATAAGAGGAAAATAACGCATCTCCCTGCTCTTTTACCATACGGACACAGGTATCCATCCCTGCCATAAAAAGGTAGGACGGAGAGCTCGTCTCATAAATGCCGAGATATTTTTTTACCTCTGAACTGCTGATGCGGTCGGAACACAGATGAAGAAGTGCTGTCTGCGTAAAAGAAGGAAGTGTCTTGTGCAGACTCATGATCACAGCATCCGCGCCCTGCCTTACGGCATTTTCAGGGAAACCCGCACCAAATCCGAAATGTGCTCCATGCGCTTCGTCTACGATCAGGGCGGCACCATGGCGGTGTACCACAGCAGCGATCTTTTCAATATCCGAACCGATCCCCTCGTAGGTCGGAGATGTCAGAATGACTGTTTTTATCGTGGGTTCCTGCGATAATGCCTCTTCTATCTGCTCTGCAGTGATCTGTCCCATGATCCCGTTTTCAGTAATGACCGGATAGAGATATTTTGCCGACAACTCTCTTAAAAACAGCGCATGGTAAACTGCCTTGTGACAGTTTCTTGCAACAAGTACTGTCTCTCCACGCTTTGCTGCCGCACTGATCGCGGCAAGCAGCCCACAGGTGCTTCCGTTTACCAGATAGAAACATTCCCTGGAACCATAAAGCTCTGCCGCTCGTTCCTGTGCCTCTTTTAAGAGACCCTCTGCGTGATGCAGATTGTCAAATCCATCTATTTCTGTGATATCGATTGCGTAAGGATTGGGAAAATGCAGCGACTGCCTTTTATGTCCCGGCATATGAAACGGATAGACATCCGTCTTCTGATAATTTTCTAATGTTTCGAGTAAATCTTTTTCTTTCATGTTCTTATTTTAACATTTCAAACCATTCTTCGCAATTACCACAAAAAGTTTGCATTGGAATTTAGCATGGAAAATGCTATAATCAGAGACATGTTTGCACTGAATTATCATTGAAATGCCCAAAAACGGGCAAGAATGGAGATTTTATGAAATACGCACTTGTCATTCTCTGTGGTGGCAACAGCTCCCACATGGGAACCGATAAAGCACTGCTTCCATTTGGCGATACCTGCCTGCTGGAATATCTGGTGACAAAGTTTCAACCATATTTTTCTACGATCTATCTCTCGGTAAAACGCAAAGGCGATTATGCACATCTGTCACTCCCTGTTACTGAGATTGCTGATATCTATCCAAATGCCGGCCCTATGTCCGGTATTTTTTCCGGACTCTCTATGATGAATGAAGATGCTGCCTTTTTCATGTCGATGGATACGCCTTTTTTAGAGCCAGAGACCGGGATCGCACTTTTAGATCATTTAAACGATGCAGATATCTGCGCCATCGAGGGCGAGGAAGCTTATCCGGACACTTCGACTGGTGCCTATTCCAAAAACTGTATCACCACCGTCGGAAAATGCCTGCTCTTGCATCGTCTGACCTTTGAGGGTCTGAAAGAACAGGTCTCCACCACTTATCTTTCCAAAGAAGACCTGCTCTCCTGTACAGACACACCGCTTGAGAAACAGTTTTTTCATATGCAGACCAGAAAAGACTACTACCAGGCACTAAAACGTCTGAATCTGATTTAACTTGTTTCTAATCCAGATAACGCCCCAGTTCCGGCATCCAGTCCCCAAAGAAGACTTCATCTTTGCAGATTGCCTGCCAGATCGGAGCCAGAAACTGACCCAGTTTATCCACAGCCTCTTGCCAGTTTGGAGTATTTTTTCCACTATGGCGGAGGTATTTTTTCCACTTTTTTTCCATATAGGAATAGTTCCGATAAGATTCCAGTTCTTTTAACCGCTCTTCCTCCGGTAGAATATGTGCCTTTGCACATTCCTCGACCAGAAGTTCTCTCATATGACGGCCATTTAACGGTGCATGTGTCAAAATCTCATAGCAATGCAGATAGCTTCCCATATCCGGGATCAGCTCCATCTGTTTTAGGATTGTTCCGATCTGCTCTGCCAGAAACAACTCCGCCGGATATTGCAAATAAGTAATTTCCCGCTCCGAAACAGAAAACATCTCTGTTTTCTGTTCGGGTGGAACGCTCTCTGCCTCCCCAAGTTCTGTGATCCTGACCCGTAATGGTACGATCATTTCTTCAAATTCCCCGGTGATCTCGTACTCTACACCATTTTCTTTTAATATTGCTTTGCCCTTCCATTTGATGTTCGGTGTTTTTTCCTTATTTAAGAATGCCAACAGCATCATATATGCCAGTTTGAGCGAAATCTTCTGTCCCGGCTTCATCTTGCCGCTTTTTATGGTCTGTTCTTCTGTAAGATAGACAAAATCCAGAAACAGTGCCTTATCTTCATCCTGCTTCTGTCGCCGTTCTAAGATCTGTGGATTTTTCAGCCACAAATGACCGGCATATTCGGAATCGGAAATCAGCCACAGTAACTCTTCCAGGAGATATTCTGCCAGCAGATTTGGAAACGCGACCCGCTCTGCTTCACTTTTTTCCTTTAATTTTGCCTTTGTCATTTCTACTTCTTCCATTTAAAGCCATACTCCTATCACTGACTGTACTTTTTTAACCACTTTTCGCTCTTTTGCGTACTTCATCAATCGGGCAACATCCTTTTCCTCGTCCTTAATATAGGAAAGCAGTCCTTCTTTAAACAATTCCCGCTCCATCTTTTCCTCGTATTTTAAGCACTCACAGATCAGACGTTCCTTGTCAAATATATTCATCTGCGCACCGCCAAACGCGACCTGCTCCACGCCAAAGGTCAATGTCTCCGGCTCTGCATAAAACGGCACAACCTTCGGAAAATCCAGCTTGAATCTGGATTTGGATGTGTTTTTATCCACAGCGATCTTATATCCATATGGTTTTCTCGTAATATAACCGTACACATACAGCGCACTCTCAAGGCTTAAAACCGCATCCGGAAACAGTTTTACGATCAGCTCATCCTCCGAAAAATCACTGATGCGAACCGTGTAATATCCATTCTTGATCCTAAGCAGATCGCCACGTTCCACAAAATCAAGGATCCTGCGATAATCAACGCCCAGCTCATTTAACTGGCTTTTTTTTACAATGCCCCCATTGTTATAAATAAATTCCTTGACGCGGTCTAAGATCAGTTCCCGCTTTTCATTGATGACATAAGAATCTGACATACTCCCCACCCATTTCCTTTCTCCTTTTATTGTATAATTCTTCCGCTCTTACTACATTTTGTGGTATTTATTTATAACTAAAATATAGTCCATTCGTCACAGGTTGTCAACGACATTGTTGATTTCTCCACCCTTTTATTTTAAAATAGAATCATCTATTTAAGAGCGAAAATATTTGCATCGGAAAGGAGTTTCTTATGGATTATGCAGGCACTGCTTCCCGGAAAAACCCATCCAGAGAAACCTGTGAGGGAATTATCCGCCGGATCTTAATGACTGAAATTTTAGAAAACGGAAAAAACGAACATTTTCGTACTGCTGCCGATTTTATGTCGTACTTCGAATCACTCTACCCTGCTTCCGATGCGTTGACAAAGCAGGTGCAGCGTGCAGTGAAATCCCTTGATATGCCCAAAAATGAACAGGGTTATTTCATTCCCAATAAAACGAATGAGCAATTTTCCCATGAAAGGGAACTGACCGCTCTGCTTCAAAAGGCGGATGCTTCGGTTGTCTCTCTTGAGGAATATGAAACAGTATTTTTAAAGGCTGACACATCGATCTGTTCTTATCTCATTCATGTGATCAGTACCTCGCCTGTTTTTGCCGGCAAATTTTTGACGATCCAGCAGACTTCGCACGGACTTCTCTTCTATACCAAAAACCGCTCACAGCTTGAGATCCTTTTAGACAGCCTGATCAAAGGCCATTAAAATACCACGGACCAAAATGGCCCGTGGTATTTTTTATCTGCGTCTTCTTCTCTTTTTTCTTCTCTTGATCGCTTTGAACTGGTTTCTGTAATCTTTTTTTACCTGCATGTTATGCCGGATAATATAGTAATTATCCGCCAGCTTTTTGATGAAAAATCCAAGCACTGCCAGGACTGCCACGCCTCCGGCAATGCTGCCCGCTACGACCGGATTGATCTGGATGGTAGATATCTTTGTTTTGGTCTCTTCTGTTTCCTGCTCCGATTCCTCCGGTGTCTTTTCGTTATCGAATACATAGCCATCTATCTTGACACCGGTTGCCACGATATCCGCTTTTCCGACTTCCCGTCCGGCATAGGTATATGCGATACTACCAACGACCTGACTGCTCTCATCTTCATAGGTGATCTCCGATTTTGCATCCTTAAATTTCGCTGTCTTCGGAAGCACGATGCAGGCGGTCTGATCGATGTCCACAAATGGTTCGTTCTGATTCAGCGAGCCTGTGCTTTTTTCCTTGGATGAGGTGTAGGAAGTCTCATTCTCTGCGATATTAAACACCTGGAAATTATCAAAACTGTATTCAAACAGGCTGATCGTATCTTTCCACTGGTTCGGTGACTGCGTATTCATAATGACACAGACCAGTGTCATGCCGTCCTTTTCTGCAAACGTTACGAGCGTGCTCTGTGCCGCATCGGTATATCCGGTCTTTCCTCCGGTACAATAATCTCTCACATACGCGGTCTCGCGGCGCGGGTAGAGGATCTCATTATGATTTTGTAATAAGGTCGGCTCATCATGCTTGTTTGTCGGCGGAATGGTATAACGCGCCGTTCCCGTGATGATCCGAAACGTCTCATTGGCATACGCCGCCTGGGCAATGAGTGCCATATCATAACAGCAGGTATAATGGTTTTCATCCTGCAATCCATGTGGATTCGCGAAATGCGTATTTTTACAGCCAAGCGATGCCGCTTTTTCATTCATCATGGCAACAAAATTTTCCACGGTACCGCCTACATGCTCTGCCACTGCATAGGCACATTCGTTTGCAGACTCTAACATAACCGCATAAAGACACTGCTCCATCGTCATCTGCTCGCCATAATCTCTGGCGATACCGGAACCCATCGTGTTATCGATCGCCTCATCCGAAAAGGTAACGATCTCGTCCAGATCAGAATTTTCCAGTGCGACCAGTGTTGTCATGATTTTCGTAATACTCGCCGGGAAATGCTGCTCTAAACTCTCCTTTTCATATAAGATCGTGCCGGTCGAGAGCTCCATAACGATCGCATTGGGCGATGCGATCTCGGTTCCCTCCGGCCAGTACTCCGATGCCTGTACCGGATATGCTCCCACCTGTATCATCATAAGCAGGGCAAACAGTACTGCCCCTGCTTTTAACATCCATTTTTTAGTTCGTTCTGTTTTATACATTTCTAACCTCGTCTGCGTTCCTTTATCCTAGTATCAGTATAAAGGGTAAAAAAAATACACGCAACCTCTTTTCCGCTTAATTTCATTAATACTTTCTTAAAAAGTTCTACTTTTTTTCACGTTTTTATTGTAAAATAGTTACGATGCAAATGACAGCTTTCTTTGTCAATAAATATCATGTTAAGAAAGGTACGATCTTTTATGAGATTACGAAATATTCCCGGTGCAGATGATGCGATCGCAAACAGCGAATACTGTATCCAGAACCCGAAAGAACAAAAAGGAACCTGGCAGTCGGTTTTCCCATCCGCACAGCCTCTGCATATCGAGATCGGTATGGGAAAGGGCCGTTTCCTTATGGATATGGCAGCATCCCATCCCGACATCAATTACCTCGGTATCGAGCGTTATTCCAGCGTACTTTTACGCGCACTTCAGAAA
>JBNMKU010000052.1:0-16766 GCA_050874505.1 Roseburia sp.
AAATCTCGCTGTTTATAATTTACAGGCGTATGCGAAGAAATATGCCGCAAACAGGGAAAAATTATCCATCCAGCTGGCAGAATATACGATAAACCATTCCATTTCCTATATTCTTGAGGAAATTTACAAGGCAAAACCGGACCTCTTATGTTTTTCCTGCTATATCTGGAACATGGATATGGTCGAGGAAGTGATCGCGGAATTTCATAAATTATGTCCCGATGTGCCGATCTGGGTCGGCGGCCCGGAGGTGTCTTATGAGGTCAAAGATTTTCTGGAGACACATCCACAGGTCACAGGCGTGATGATCGGAGAGGGAGAACAGACCTTTACCGAACTCTGCGACTGTTATGTGGGAGCCGGAAGATTAGAGGCAGTGCATGGAACTGCATTCCGGCAGGGCGATCAGATTATTTTCACGGAACCACAGAAACCACTTGATATGAGTGAGATCCCATTCTGTTATAACGAGATAGGAGATTTTAAAAATAGGATCATTTATTATGAATCCAGCCGTGGCTGTCCATTTTCCTGCAGCTATTGCCTGTCTTCTGTGGATAAAAGGCTTCATTTCCGGGACACTGAACTGGTCAAAAAAGAGCTACAGTTTTTTATCGACAAAGAAGTGGCACAGATCAAATTTGTGGACCGTACCTTTAACTGCAATCATGCACATGCCATGGAGATCTGGCGTTATATCAAGGAACACGACAACGGGATCACGAATTTTCATTTTGAGGTATCGGCTGACCTGCTCCGCCCGGAAGAACTAAAACTGATCGGTACGATGCGACCGGGACTGATCCAGTTAGAGATCGGCGTGCAGTCGACCAATGCGGCAACGATCACGGAGATCCACCGCACGATGGAACTGCCACGCTTGAAAGAAGTGGTAAAAGAGATCCAGAGCCACGAAAACATCCATGAACATCTGGATCTGATCGCAGGACTGCCGTATGAAGATTACGCGACTTTTGCAAAGTCCTTTGATGAGGTCTACGCGCTGCGGCCAAACCAGTTGCAGCTGGGTTTCTTAAAGGTGCTCAAAGGTTCCTATATGTATGAGCATGCGAAGGAATATGAGATCTGCTACCGGAGCAAACCGCCTTATGAAGTGCTAAAGACGGCATGGCTGAGTTTTGATGATGTGATCCGTATCAAACAGGTTGAGGAGATGTTAGAGGTCTATTACAACAGCGGACAGTTTGAAGTCACGATGAAACTGCTCGGGGTGCTCTATGAGAGTGCATTTGAGATGTTTCAGCGGCTGGGAGAGTTCTATGAGAGGAAAGGCTATTTCGCAATGAGCCATTCAAGACTGCGGCGGTTTGAGATCTTGCTGGAGTTTTTAGAAGAAGAGCAGATTAAGGAACTGCCACTGTTAAAAGAGGGGCTGGTGTTTGACCTTTACTATCGCGAAAACAGCAAGAAGCGGCCGGCATGGGCAGATGATTTTAACGAATGGAAACAGGTAACCAGGGCTTACTGCAAAAATGGAACGCAGTCCCATGTGGAACGTTTTTCGTATCGTTTCCCGGATAAGAGGGAGCGGAGCATCAAAAAACTTCCAAAGCGGGAAGAAAAACCCGTTTATGTATTGTTTGATTATACAGAGCGTGACCCACTTGATTATCAGGCAAAGGTAAGCATCGTGCCATTGGAAGAACAGACGGAACAATAGAAAGTCGGAATGGAGAAAAAATTGCTGGAAAATTACGTTGTACTGGATTTTGAGATGACCGGGCTTCAGGCAAAAACAGACCGGATCTTAGAGGTAGGGGCAGCCCGGGTAAAGCAGGGAAAAATCGAAGAAACCTTTTCTGCGCTGATCCGCCAGCCAAAGCCGCTGCCACAAAAGATCACCGAACTGACTGGCATTACGGACGAGATGGCAGAAGAGGGCAGGGAATTGGACGAAGTCATGGAGGAATTTTTAACATTCCTTGGAAATGATGTGCTTGTGGGGCAGAATATCATCTTTGATTACAGTTTCTTAAAACAGTGGGAAGTGAATCATAAATACCGCATAGAGCGGAGTGCGGTCGACACCTTAAAACTTGCGCGGAAATTTCTGCCGGAAGAGGAAAAGAAAGACTTGGAAAGCCTGTGCCGTTACTTTAACGTGGAGCGGAACCTGGCACACCGGGCACTGGATGATGCGATTGAGACCTCACAGATTCTGGAACGTTTAAAGAAATATTATTATGTGGGAAATGAGGAAGCATTTGAGCCAAAGATACTGCAATACAAGGCAAAAAAACAGTCACCGGCTACTCCACGCCAGATCCGGTTTCTGATAGAGTATGCACTGCAAAAACAGATCGAACTTCCGGCGGGAGTAGAGTCGATGACCAAAAGTGAAGCATCCAGACTGACAGATCAGCTGATCGCACAATATGGAAGATGACTATTCGGATAATACATGATAATAGAATGTTCGCAGATCGTGCATTCTATTATACATTCTATAATTTCTGGTTCAGTTTGTCCAGAATAGAATTTTTCATCAGAGAATCGAGCTGTTCTGCTTTTTCAATCAGTTCGCTGATGCGTTCCGGCGTGCCATTTGTGCGGTAAAGATCGGCGAGCAGTAAGAAATTCTGGCTCATATCCGAGCCAATTTCAATGCCATACTCTAAAACGGTCTGTGCAGCCGCGTTCTGCCCTTCCTGCATTAAGGCAGTAGCATAGGAAAGCAGTGTCTGGCATAGAGTATTAAAGTTCTGTTCATATTCCGTCAGAAGGTTTAAATTCGCAAGGCCGTATTCGAGTTTTAATTCGGTGTTGGTCTTGGCACCCAGATTTAATATTTTTTTGTCAGAAAGAGTCTGCAGAGTGCTTTCACATTCCTGAATGGCATCATTTTCACAGATGCCTATTGGAAATTTATCCAAAGGTATGGTAATATAGGGAAGCCCGCTGATATCTTTGCGGCGGGTAAGGTTTGCTTTCTGTTCCTTTTCCCAGAAACTGTCTTCGGCGTTATTCTGTTGCCTGGTCTGTCTTTTGCGCAGGTAGGCGAAGACGGAACAGAGGATAATAAACAGACCTAAAAATCTCATAATGTGTTATCCTTTCTGGTAATCAAAATCGTTTTATATGGAGGATCTTGTAATGTATAATTTTGGAAAAAAGAAAAATAAAAAAGTACTGGCAGCAATCGTTATTGTAATTATTGCCACAATGTTACTGACAACCGTTCTTGCTGCGTTCATGTAAAATATACTAAAAATTGGGAATGGAGTCAAATATATTCGTGGTAATGCACCTTGAAAAAGCGGATAATTGTGATAAAATGAACAAAAAGACGCTCGGGAATGGAGTTAAATTCAAATATGAAAAAATCAGGTAAGACAATCATTTTTCTTGGCGCAGTGCTTGCAGCGGGCGCGATGTTTCACACATCCGGACCGGTCTATGCAGCAGAGAGTGATGTGATCGCGCAGGGAGTATATATTGGAAGCATTCCGGTCGGCGGAATGACTGAGGCAGAGGCAACGGATGCAGTCAATGAGTATGTAGACAGCATTGGAAATGCCCAGATCACACTGACTGCCGGAGAAAAAAGCATCACAGTAAGTGCAGAGGAGCTTGGAACTTCTTTTTCGGATATGACAGTTATTGACCAGGCAATGGATGTGGGAAAAAGCGGAAGCCTGATCAAGCGGTACAAAGATAAAAAGGATCTGGAAAACGGCAATGTTGTGATCGAGATGCCGCTTGACATTGACAGAGAAAAAGTTGCTTCTTTATTAGAAGAAAAAGCAGATGAACTGGATCAGAAGGCAGTGGACAGCACGCTGACAAGAGAGAACGGTTCCTTCGTGATCGTAGAAGGAGCACAGGGCATCGAAGTCGATGTGGATGCTTCCATTGATGTGATCAAAGATTATCTTGACAGTGACTGGGATGGAAAAGATGGCAGCGTGGAACTGACCGCAGAGGTGGTGGAACCGCGTGGAACCAAAGAAGAATTATCAAAGATCAAAGATCTGCTTGGAAGTTACACAACCAATTACAGCAGTTCCGGACAGAACCGTTGTGATAATATCGCAGTTGCAGCCAGTAAGATCAACGGAACCGTATTATATCCGGGAGATGAGTTTTCCGTATATGAAGCGATCGGACCATTAGACGCTTCTAATGGATATGAACTGGCAGGTGCCTATGAGAACGGACAGACTGTACAGTCCTATGGTGGTGGCGTATGCCAGGTGTCAACGACATTATACAATGCAGCTATTTTAGCAGAGCTTGAGATCACAGAGCGTTCCAACCATTCCATGATCGTTACCTATGTAAAACCATCTATGGATGCAGCGATCGCAGGAGACTACAAGGATTTAAAATTCGTAAATAATCAGGATACCCCGATCTACATCGAGGGCTATACACAGGGCAAAAATGTTTCCTTTAATATTTTCGGACAGGAGACGAGACCGTCCAATCGAAAAGTAAGTTATGAAAGCGAAGTGGTTTCCGAGCAGGACCCGGGAACACAGTTCGTGGCAACCGGAGATCCGGTTGGATATATTGCAACCTCACAGGAGAAGCACACCGGTTATGTGGCGAAACTCTGGAAAGTGGTAACGGTTGATGGTGTGGAAGAGAGCCGTGAAGAATTCAATAAGAGTACTTACAAGGCATCTCCAAAGATTGTAAAAGTCGGAACCGCATCCGCAGACGAGAACGCATCCGCAGCAGTCGGAGCAGCACTTGCAACCGGGGATGAGGCAACCATTTATGCGGCAGTGGCACCGTACACGGCAGCAGCAAGCACCGTGCAGCCTGCAGAGCAGCAGCCTTCCGCAGAAGAACAGGCAATTATCGGAGACGGACAGGTTGATGCCGGTGGCACACAATAATAGAAAGAATGAAAGTATAAGGCTGTCTTTTGCGACAGCCTAAAGCTATATAGAAGAGAGAAAAACAATGAAGATAGGAAAAGTTCCGGAAAACGTGTTAAAGCGTTCCGTGTTAAAACAAATCCATACGAAAAGACCGGAAGTGGTATTAGGAGCAGATGTAGGGGAGGACTGTGCCGCAGTGAAACTGGCAGAGGACGAGACACTTGTGCTCTCAACCGATCCGATCACCGGAACTGCGCAGGACATTGGGACTCTTGCCATTCAGATCACAGCAAATGATCTGGCAAGTTCGGGAGCGGAACCGGTCGGCGTGCTGCTTACCATTTTACTTCCACCAAAAGTAAGGGAGATCGCCTTAAAGCGCATTATGACACAGGTGGAAGAGGCATGTGCCAAAGCCGGGATTCAGATCATGGGTGGTCATACCGAGGTGACTCCGGTTGTTACGCAGCCGGTCATCACGGTCTGCGGCGTTGGTAAAGTCAAAGATGGCAGGATCATTTCTACCGCTGGTGCGAAACCAGGAATGGATATTTTAGTTAGCAAATGGATTGGCATTGAGGGAACCTCAATTCTTGCCAAAGAGAAGGAAGAGCAGCTCTTAAGCCGTTTCTCCGCATCCTTTATCGAAAAAGCAAAGAAGCTGGATGCGTATATTTCGGTTCTTTCAGAGGCCGCAGTCGCCGTTCGGTCTGGCGTTAGTGCAATGCACGATGTCACAGAGGGCGGGATCTTTGGAGCACTCTGGGAGATGGCAGAAGCATCTGGCGTCGGACTTGAAATCGACCTGAAAAAAATTCCAATTCGTCAGGAAACGGTGGAAGTCTGTGAATTTTTTGGCATCAATCCCTATAAACTGATTTCGAGTGGCTGTATGCTGATGGCAGCAGAGGATGGCAATACTTTAGTGCGTGAATTAGAAAAAGAAGGTATTCCGGCAACCATCATCGGAAAAGCGACAGAGGGAAATGACAGAGTACTTCTCAATGAGGATGAGAAGCGGTTCTTAGAGCCGCCGAAAACAGACGAATTGTATGAAGTAATGGAGGATTAGAAAGTTATGCGTGAAAAAATACTTACATTTATTGAGAAAAACAGCAGAATAGATTTAAAAGAGTTAGCAATCGTGTTGGGTGTGGATGAGGCAGCCGTGATCAATGAACTTCAGAAAATGGAAGAGGAGCATGTGATCTGTGGTTATCATACCCTGATCGACTGGGATAAGGCAGGCATTGAAAAAGTAACGGCTCTGATCGAAGTACGTGTGACACCACAGCGTGGAATGGGATTTGATAAAGTGGCAGAGCGGATCTACAACTATCCGGAAGTGCTTTCTGTATACCTGATCTCAGGCGGATTTGACCTGATGGTAACCATTGAGGGAAAAACACTGCGTGAGGTTTCCCAGTTCGTTTCCGATAAATTATCAACGTTAGATTCTGTTCTCAGCACAAAGACGAACTTTATTCTGAAAAAATATAAAGACCACGGAACCGTTATGGCAGAACAGGAAAAAGATGAAAGGATACAGATGATACCATGAGAGACCCATTAAATAAGACAATCGTTACGATACAGCCATCTGGTATCCGGAAATTTTTTGATATTGTGGGAGAGATGGAAGATGCGATTTCTCTTGGTGTCGGGGAACCGGATTTTGATACGCCGTGGCATATCCGTGACGAGGGAATTTATTCCCTGGAAAAGGGAAGGACACACTATACTTCCAATGCAGGTTTAAAAGAACTGAAAATAGAGATCGATCGTTTCTTGACCAGAAGATACGGTGTTTCCTATGATCCGAATAAAGAGATCATGGTAACAGTAGGAGGCAGCGAGGCAATCGACATTGCAATGCGCGCCATGTTAGATCCGGGAGATGAGGTTTTGATCCCGCAGCCAAGTTACGTTTCCTATGTGCCATGTGCAGTACTGGCAAATGGTACGCCGGTCATTATCGAGTTAAAAGAAGAAGACGAGTTTCGTCTGACGCCGGAAGAATTAGAGGCAGCGATCACGCCAAAGACCAAATTACTGGTACTGCCGTTTCCGAACAATCCGACTGGCGGAGTCATGGAACAATCTGATCTGGAAAAGATCGCAAAGATCATCATTGAGCATGATCTGTTTGTACTGTCCGATGAGATCTATTCCGAACTTACTTATCTGGAAAACCATGTGACGATCGCATCCTTACCGGGGATGAAAGAGCGTACGATCGTGATCAATGGATTTTCCAAATCCCATGCGATGACCGGATGGCGTCTGGGCTACGCATGCGGACCGGAACCGATCATCAAACAGATGTTAAAGATCCATCAGTATGCGATCATGTGTGCACCGACAACCAGCCAGTATGCAGCAGTTGAAGCACTGCGCAATGGCGACGAGGATGTTGCGGGCATGCGGGAAGAGTATGATGGCAGAAGACGTTATCTGTTGCACCGGTTTAAAGAGATGGGGCTGACCTGCTTCGAGCCGTTTGGTGCATTCTATGCGTTTCCTTGTATCAAAGAATTTGGTATGACATCGGAAGAATTTGCAACAGAGCTGTTAAAACAGCAGAAACTTGCCGTTGTGCCTGGAACCGCGTTTGGAGAAAGTGGAGAGGGATATATCAGGATTTCCTACGCCTATTCACTGGACAATCTGAAAAAGGCAATGGATCGTATGGAAGCATTTATCACAGAACTCAGAAAAAATAAATAGAAAAGATAGGAGAGCGGGAGCTGCCGTAGGATGCTGCGGCAGCTTCTGTTGTAAAAAATGGCAGAGTTAAATATCGTATTATATGAGCCGGAAATTCCGGCAAATACCGGAAACATTGGAAGAACCTGTGTGGCGACCGGAACAAAACTGCACCTGATCGAGCCGCTTGGTTTCCGCCTGGATGAAAAATCCATCAAACGGGCAGGAATGGACTACTGGAAAGACCTGGATGTGAGAACTTATGTAAACTGGCAGGATTTCTGCGAGAAAAATCCGGGAGCCAAAATATATATGGCGACCACGAAAGGAAGACATGTTTACACCGAAGTGTCCTACGAACCGGATTGCTATATCATGTTTGGAAAAGAGAGCGCAGGGATCCCGGAAGAGATTTTAAAAGAGAATCCGGATACCTGTGTCAGGATTCCGATGATCGGAGAGACACGATCGTTAAATCTTTCCAATTCTGTAGCAATCGTTTTATATGAGGCACTGCGCCAGAACGAATTTGACCATATGAAACTACAGGGAGAACTGCACCGCCTCAAATGGGATGACTGATCCATACGGCAGGGGCAAGGGAGAGCAAAATGGGAATTATTAAAGCAAAACAGCTTGTTCATGAATATATCAGAAGAGATGAAGAAGGCAATGTGGAGTCCATCCAGACTGCATTGGATCATGTAGATCTGGATGTGAAAGAGGGACAGTTTATCGCGATACTGGGGCATAACGGTTCCGGAAAATCCACACTGGCAAAACATATCAACGCGCTGCTGACACCGACCGAGGGAAGTCTCTGGGTCAATGGTATGGATGTGTCAAAAGAGCAGAATATCATCCCGGTCAGAAAGACAGCGGGAATGGTGTTCCAGAACCCGGACAACCAGATCATTGCAAGTGTGGTGGAAGAGGACGTCGGATTTGGACCGGAAAATATCGGTGTGCCAACCGAAGAGATCTGGAAAAGAGTGGAAGAAAGTTTAAATGCGGTTGGAATGTTAAAGTACCGCAAACATTCTCCAAATAAATTATCCGGAGGACAGAAACAGAGAGTCGCGATCGCGGGAGTGGTAGCGATGGAACCAAAGTGCATTGTCTTTGATGAGCCGACGGCAATGTTAGATCCGAATGGAAGAAAAGAAGTCATAAAGACAGCACACGAACTGAACCGGGAAAAGGGTGTGACGGTCATTCTCATTACACATTACATGGAAGAGGTCGTAGATGCAGATCATGTGATCGTCATGGACAAAGGAAAAGTCGTGATGCAGGGAACACCGCGCGAAATCTTCTCCCAGGTCGGCAAATTAAAAGAGTACCGTCTGGACGTACCGCAGGTTACCATTTTAGCCGATCTGTTACGGCAGTCCGGGCTTGATATCCCGATGGGCGTGCTTACGAGAGAAGAATTAGTCGGTCATATCCTGCGGATCGCACAGATCGAGCAGTAGACTGGAAACGGGAATGGAGAAACGATCATATGTCAATTATTTTAGATAAAGTCAATTATGTTTACAGTGCGGATACGGCGTATCAGATCCAGGCACTGAAAAACGTGAATCTGAAAATCGAAGATGGACAGTTTATCGGTGTGATTGGTCATACCGGCTCTGGAAAATCTACGCTGATCCAGCATTTAAACGGACTGATCAAGGCAACGTCCGGCTCGATCTACTTCCATGGAAAAGATATCTATGATGAAGATTTTGACTTAAGAGAGCTGCGGAACCGGGTCGGACTGGTTTTCCAGTATCCGGAACATCAGCTTTTTGAGACCACGATTTTTGAGGATGTCTGCTTTGGACCGAAAAATCAGGGACTGTCCAAAGAGGAAGCCGGACTTCGTGCCTTTGAGGCACTGCGCAGCGTGGGACTGCCGGAGGAACTGTATTATCAGTCGCCGTTTGATCTCTCCGGTGGACAGAAACGCCGTGTGGCGATCGCAGGTGTGCTTGCCATGAAACCGGAAGTGCTGATCTTAGATGAGCCGACCGCAGGCCTTGATCCGGCGGGCAGGGATGAGATCTTAGATCTGGTGGCACGGATGCACAGAGAGCGTGGCATTACGGTCATTCTCGTCTCCCACAGCATGGAGGATGTTGCGAAGTATGTGCAGCGCATTATCGTGATGAATCAGGGGAATGTTATGTATGATGGCACGCCAAAGGAAGTGTTCCGTCATTACAGGGAACTGGAAGCAGTGGGTCTGGCTGCACCACAGGTAACCTATCTGATGAATGAATTAAAGGGATATGGTTTAAATGTAGATACAGATGCGACCACTATCGCGGAGGCGAGGGCGAGTCTGTTAGAAGCACTGTCAGGAATTGACTCGAATAAAACGGATTTTCACAGATCCTGACGCGGAGGAAGAGCATGTTAAGAGATATTACATTAGGACAATATTATCCGGCAGATTCAGTGATCCATAAGCTAGACCCAAGAGTAAAACTGTTTGCCACAATGATTTATATTATATCACTGTTCTGTTTTAAAGGCATTGCCGCACTTCTCGTAGCGACGGTATTTCTGATCGCTGTGATCCGTGTGTCAAAGGTGCCGTTTCATTTCATGGTAAAAGGTTTAAAGACCATCATGGTATTGATGATCATTACGGCACTGTTCAATCTGTTTTTAACGCCAGGAGAGCCGCTTGTGACATTCTGGATCTTTAAGATCACAGCAGAAGGTATCAAGAGTGCGGCACTGATGACCATCCGTCTGGTGTATTTGATTTTAGGTACATCCATTATGACACTGACGACGACACCAAATCAGCTGACCGACGGACTGGAAAAGGCACTGATGCCGTTATCCAAGATCGGGATACCGGTGCATGCCATTGCAATGATGATGTCGATCGCGCTGCGTTTTATCCCGATCCTGATCGAGGAGACCGATAAGGTTATGAAAGCGCAGATGGCAAGAGGAGCCGATTTTGAAAATGGAAATCTGATCCAGAAAGTAAAAAATATGATACCGCTTTTAGTACCGTTATTCGTATCTGCGTTCCGCAGGGCAGATGACCTTGCCATGGCGATGGAAGCAAGATGTTACAACGGCGGAGAGGGAAGAACGAAGATGAAACCGCTTCGCTATATGAAACGCGATCATCTGGCATATGTGATCGTACTCGCTTATTTTGTGGTGATACTGGTATGCAGGACATTCCTTCCGTTCCCTATGTAAATTCGGAGGTAAAACATGCGTGTAAAGTTAGTGGTTGCATATGACGGCACCAATTACAAAGGCTGGCAGGTGCAGCCAAACGGCATTACGATTGAGGAAGTGTTAAACCGTAAACTGACGGAACTCCTGGGTGAGCCGATCGTGGTAACGGGGGCAAGCCGGACGGATTCCGGGGTTCATTCGCTTGGAAATGTGGCGATCTTTGATACGGCTACCAGAATGCCGGCAGAAAAGATCTCATTTGCATTGAATCAAAGGCTGCCGGAGGATATTGTGGTGCAGGATTCCTGCGAGGTGCCCTGGGACTGGCATCCGCGATACCAGAACAGCCGCAAGACTTATGAGTACCGTATCTTAAACCGGACATTCCGTATGCCGAATAGGCGGTTTGACACTTATTTCTATCATCATCCGTTAGATGTGGAAAAGATGCAGCAGGCGGCATCCTATCTGGTCGGAGAACATGATTTTAAGAGCTTTTGTGCGGTCGGGGCACAGGTGAAAACGACTGTGCGGACGATCTATGCCTGTGATGTTACAACCGATGGAGCCATCATCACGATCCGTGTCTGTGGAAATGGATTTTTGTATAACATGGTACGGATCATAGCGGGAACGTTAGTAAAAGTCGGGGGCGGCGAGTTGGAGCCGGACGAGATAAAATATATCCTGGAACAGAAAGACCGCAGTGCGGCAGGCCCTACGGCACCGGCACATGGTCTTACGATGATCGGGATCGAGTATGAATAAGCAGACAGAAAGGGAAAAGTTATGTGTACAGCAGCAACTTATCGGACAAAAGATTTTTATATAGGAAGAACGTTAGATTATGAGATGTCATATGGGGATGAAATTACGATAACTCCGCGTAATTATGTATTAAAATTCCGTTATATGGGAGAAAAGAAGAACCATTATGCGATCCTTGGAATGGCACATGTGGCAGGGGATTATCCTCTTTATTATGATGCGATCAATGAAAAAGGACTGGGAATGGCAGGCCTTAATTTCGTGGGAAATGCCGTATATCAGGAAGTGGAAAATGACAGGGAGAATGTCGCGCAGTATGAATTTATCCCATGGATCTTAAGTCAGTGTGCCTCAGTGGAAGAAGTGAGGGAACTGCTTGCTAAAATGAACCTGGTTGGAACACCATTCAGTGAGAAACTTGCGACCGCACAGCTTCACTGGATCATTGCAGATGAGAAAGAAGCCCTTACGGTAGAGCGTATGGCAGACGGACTGCACATCTACGAGAATAAAGTGGGTGTCCTGACGAACAACCCGCCATTTGAGACACAGATGTTTTTGCTCAACAATTATATGAACCTTTCGCCGAAACAGCCGGAAAATAACTGGTCAGAGGAACTCCCACTTCACACATACAGCCGTGGAATGGGTGCACTCGGACTGCCGGGTGATCTGTCTTCTGCCTCCCGTTTTGCGCGTGTGGCATATACGAAACAAAATTCCGTATCCGGTGACAGCGAGCAGGAGAGTGTAAGCCAGTTTTTCCATATCTTAGGCTCGGTGGACCAGCAGCGCGGATGCTGTGAAGTGGCAGAAGGAAAATATGAGATCACGATCTATACTTCCTGCTGTAATGCGAGCAGAGGAATTTACTACTATACAACGTACGGAAATCATCAGATCACGGCGGTGGACATGCACCGGGAGGATCTGGATGGAACCGGACTGATCCGCTATCCATTGTTAGAGCAGGGAGAAGTGCGGTGGCAGAACTGAAAAAAATTAAAATAATGGCAAAGTAAAAAACGGAGCAGGGATTGTTAAAATCTCTGCTCCGTTTTTTGGATTCACCTGCACCTGATGAAATAGAAAAGTTAATGTTGGGAAAATACGTAATCAGCGGGATAAGTACTTAATATGTATTCTATATGATGAAAGCCCGAGGTGCTGTAATGGATCTCGCGGTTATCGTCTGATGGGACGGGGATACGTCCGTTCGAAAGGAGTGCCTTGATAGGTGGATCGGTATAATTTTCTCCGTACAGGTTAATGCCGTTTATACAGAATGGTTTTGTTAATTTTAATTCTTTTGAAAGCTCCGGACAAAAGTCAGTGGAGAGTTCTTTTTTGGCAGGGATTACGACATTGTGATACAGTCTGTAATTATATCTGGAGTGGGTTGGAACCGCATTTGAAAAATACTCAATGCCATCATAGGTGTTATGGTGTTCTAAAACCCATCTGGTCAGTAGCTGTGGAATGTAGTATTCCTCTGGATCTCCGGTCGAAGTACTTGTACTTTTTTTGATAGAAGAAGCCATAATGAGCGGAAGGATCCGGATATAATGCGTTAATAAAGCTTCAAGATCCGGTACTCCAAGTTTATAGTCTTTCAATACAAAATCCAACATTTCGTAAGGCAGGATACCGACACTTAAAAGAGTATAGGTATCTGGCAATTCGTATCGGGAAAAATACAGATCGTCCGTATTTTTTATAGAATCTCTCAATTCCATATAACAGGTGTAGGGCGTTGCACCAAGATAGAGAAAGTGCTGTTTGTCTGTGCTGTACCGGAAAAAACATGGTTCGAATTTGAATGGAAGATGAAATAAATCGGATCGCTGTGTCAATTTGTCAGAAGCACTACGTGCTTTGTAATAGGTGTTTAAGCGGAATTTACGATAATATTCGCTCACAGCTAAAATATCTTCTTCGATAAAACACATGGCATTTGAAAACTGTTTGTATGCTTCATCCGGATCATTGATATACAATTCCCAGGCATCCAGAAGGTTGTGGCAGATCTCAGGTTCAATAGAAAGGTATGTGTTTGTCGCGTTTAAATATTGCTGATATTTATCGTTTAAGAGATGTCCTACTCCGGTTCTATTCTGGTACGGCAGGTCTGCATAGGGAACTTTGTTTGAAATTAAACTGCACAAATCGTCAAAATTAGTCATAACTGTCTCCTGTGTTTATTTCTCTTTCTTTTGGATCTTCTCGGTCAGATATTCTTTTAAGACCATATTGATATATTGGGAAAAGGAGCGGTCATCCTTTTCTGCGAGCTGTTTGAGCTGTTCGATAATATCAGAATCAAGTGTAATACTTACTTTACTTTTTAGTGGCTTCATAAGGAACCTCATTTCGTTTTCAGAGTAAAAGTGTTAAAAAACACCATACTTTTTATATATACGATAAATGATTGACATATACCACTAAATAGGATAAAGTAGGATAAAATAGGATTTGGTAAGATAAATCAAGGAGGATTAAAAAATGGAAAATGGTATGAAATTGTGTAAGTACTGTAAAAGTGAGATACCCAAAGGGGCAAAAGTATGCCCGAATTGTAGAAAGAAACAGGGCGGTATCGGAAAATGGATTATTATCGCAGTTGTTGTGATTATCCTGATCGCAGCAGTTTCCGGTGGCGGAGATGACAAGGATAAAAATCCGCAGAAGGTAGGAGAAGCAGCGACAGGAACTGCTACAGTAAAAGAAGAGACCGATACAAAGGACACATCGGATGATAAGATCGCACAGGAAGAGGAAGTAAACAATGTTTTTCAGGTTGGAGATGTTGTAGAAACTGAGAATTTTAAAATCACATTTGTTTCGGCAGGCGTATATGAAAGCGATAATGAGTTCCTGCAGCCGAAGGATGGTTATGAATACTGGCAGTTTGAACTTAAATTTGAAAATATTTCTGATACAGATCAGGCAGTATCTTCTATGATAGACTGGGAGTGTTACGCTGACAATTCCAAAGTGGATCAGTCATGGATCGGGGATGACAGTGGACTGGATGCAACATTATCTTCCGGAAGAGAGACACAGGGAACGATTTATTTTGAAGTGCCACAGGATGCGCAGAGTGTAGAACTGGAGTATGATGTGAATTTCTGGCAGAGCGATAAAATCATTTTTGTTGGAAAATAAGAGTTTTTTCATAACGGAAAGAAGTATATGAAGTTTTAAAAGACAATGCGAAAAGAGGGAACGAAACTCTGGTTCGCATTTTCTTTTTATATTGGAATTACTGGCAAATTTATATAAAAAAATATTGACACACATGGAGACGTGTACTATAATATATAAGTCTGTGATAGTGAATTAATGTCAATCCAAAAGCCCCGGAGCGACATTTAAACTATAAACAATTAAGAACGCAGAAGCGATGTGTCCAGGACATTCACATGGTGGAGCGTTTTCGAACATTATTTCTAGGAGGAAGATCAATGAAAACTTTTATGGCTAGCCCAGCTACCATTGATAGAAAATGGTATGTAGTTGACGCTGAAGGTATGACATTAGGACGCTTAGCATCTGAAGTTGCTAAAGTATTAAGAGGAAAAAATAAAGCTATCTTTACACCACACATCGATACAGGTGATTATGTGATCGTTGTTAATGCAGAGAAGATCAAAGTAACTGGTAAAAAATTAGATCAGAAGATCTACTACAGTCACTCCGATTATGTAGGTGGAATGAAAGAAACCACATTAAAAGAAATGTTAGCAAAACACCCGGAAAGAGTTATTGAGCACGCTGTAAAAGGTATGCTTCCAAAGGGACCTTTAGGAAGAGAAATGTATACAAAATTATTTGTATATGCTGGACCGGATCACAAACATGCAGCTCAGAAACCTGAAGCTTTAACATTTTAATTAGGAGGGAAAAACAGTGGCTAATACAAAGTATTACGGAACAGGAAGAAGAAAATCATCTGTTGCTAGAGTATATTTAGTACCTGGAACAGGTAAAATTACCATCAATAAAAGAGACATGGACGAATATTTCGGATTAGAGACTTTAAAAGTTGTTGTTCGTCAGCCATTAGCAGCTACTGAGACAGCTGATAAATTCGACGTTTTAGTAAACGTTCGCGGTGGTGGATACACAGGACAGGCAGGAGCTATCCGTCATGGTATCGCTCGTGCATTATTAAATGTAGATGCAGATTACAGACCAGTTCTGAAAAAAGCAGGATTCTTAACACGTGATCCTCGTATGAAAGAGCGTAAGAAATACGGTCTCAAAGCTGCACGTCGTGCACCACAGTTCTCAAAGAGATAATATTTACGTTTCAGAGCGGTTCAGGTCGCTTCAGAAAAGTATGTTACACCTCGGAATTTCGGTTCCGAGGTGTTTTTTTTTGTGAACTGTGTTATTATTATAAATAATGATAAAAAAATTATTTGATTGGGGTGATTTAAATGAAAGATTATGCGGTTCTAACTAATGATGGAAAGTATACAATTTTTGAATTTAATAACCAAAGAGTTCGTTTTATCACTTCTGATAAATTGGAGCGATATACGAAAGTGGTTGAGTGGGATAATGGATATCTGGTTGTGATGGCAAAGTATAAAGAAATGCCGGAAGTTGAAGAATATATAGATTTAAATTCAATACTTAATATGTTGTACTATGATACTGAAACATTTTTTAAACCAATCAAGGAGGTTAAGATATATGATGCAGCTTAGCGTAAAAGATATAGCTGATAATGCCAATATGATTATCAATGGATATGCCTATACAAAAGAGGGCGATTATATAAGAGTGCTTAATCTTAACTGCTTGAATAATGCAGCGGTTATTTATAAAGATGAAATAGTAGAAACGAATATGGATGATATTGAAATTCAGATTGTGTTAGATTATTACAATAAAAATAAAGAATTTATGGAGGAAGCAGATGCCGAAGTATTATGAATTTAAGGTGTGCGGTTATTATTTATATTATACTGCAAGCTGTGTTATAGAGGCTATGCATGTTCATGCAAGTGACAGAAAATTAACAGAGGCAGGTTCAGCAAAATTCTTTGTAAAAAGTGATGGAGATACGACCATTGAGAAACAAGGTCAATTAAATGAGCGAGAAGTAAGAGAAATTAGAAAATTTATTAAAAAGAACTATAAAGAAATGTATTTAAAATGGCAGCAGTTGGCGAATACTGGATATTATGGAGAGTAAACTTTAATGAGTAGTTCCGGGAATGCATGGGAAATCACCAG
>JBNMKU010000053.1:0-16302 GCA_050874505.1 Roseburia sp.
AAGTGCCTATGCACTGGTGCATGTGGATATTAATAATTTTTCCTATGTGAATGAAAATTTTGGGCAAATCGTCGGAGACAACATTTTAAAAGAATTTGGAGCGGCAGTTGGTAAACTGAGTCAGGTGCCATATGCGAGCCGTATGTATTCGGATTATTTTATCCTGCTGGTATGGGGAGAGAGCCGGGAGGAGATCTGCAAAAATATCGAGACCGGGAAGGTATATTTTGAGCATCAGCAGAAGAAAAAGTATCCTGCAGCAGGCATGCGGTTTTCTGTTGGGGCATATTTCCTGGATGATTTTGAGGAAAGCTTTGATGTGATGTTAGAAAATGCCAACCTTGCAAGAAAGCATGCCAAGGAACTGCTCAGTACAAAAGTCTGCATTTATCAGGAACAGCTGCGTGCGAAACGGGATGACGAAATACAGGTCACAGGACGTTTTTACGGAGCATTGCAGCGGGGGGAATTTGAACTTTTCTTACAGCCAAAGTTTTTGCTAAATGAAAAAAGGATTTATGGTGCGGAAGCACTGGCGAGATGGCGGATGCCGGATGGTGAGCTCATTTCTCCGGTCAAATTCATCCCTCCGTTGGAAAATATCGGATATATCGTGGATCTGGACTTTTATATCTTAGAGCAGCTGCTTAGAGTCATGCGCAGATGGAAACGTGCAGGCAAGGAACTGTTTACGATATCCACGAACTTTTCAAGAAAGCATTTTGAAAATGGCGGGGATGACTTTATTGAGCGGCTGGAGGGCACGATGCAGCGTTATGGGATCGAACCGAAATACATTGAAATTGAGATCACGGAAGGTGTTATCGTAGAGAATCTGCAGGAACTCAAACAATGTCTGGAAAAACTGGAAAAACTGGGATACCGGATCGCGATCGACGATTTCGGAACCGGATATTCCTCCCTCAGCGTGCTGCTTGAGATACCGGCAGATGTCATTAAAATTGATAAGAGCTTTACTGACCGGATCAGCCTCGAGGAACAGCGTAAATTCGTGTCGCATATGGGAGATTTCATCCATTCTGCAAAAGAGGAAGTCATCTTCGAAGGAATCGAGACAGAGGAACAGATGAATTTCTTAAGTGACTGCGGATTCAAATACGGACAGGGATATCTGGTTGACAGACCGATATCTGTAGATGAATTTGAGAAAAAATATATCTAAACTTTGATGATACGTTTGCTTTTTATGGATTGCACTTGTTTTCGTACAGTGAGAAACCTTTACATTTTCAACCTTAAATGATAAAATAACTCATAAGTCGATGATTTGTATCTTCTGGCAGAGATGCCGAGGCACACACAAAAGAAGATGCAATAGACACTTTACAATTCATTTAGAATAAGGAGGAAACAGTAATGTCCAGAGCAAAACAGTCAATGGACGGTAATACAGCGGCAGCACATGTGGCATATGCCTTTACTGACGTTGCAGCTATTTACCCAATTACACCATCCAGCCCTATGGCAGATACCGTAGATCAGTGGTCTGCAGCAGGTCAGGAGAATATTTTTGGAAATCAGGTAAAAGTAGTAGAGATGGAGTCTGAAGCAGGTGCAGCAGGTGCCGTACACGGTTCTCTTGCAGCAGGTGCATTAACCACTACCTTTACAGCTTCCCAGGGTCTTTTATTAATGATCCCTAACATGTACAAAATTGCTGGTGAGCAGCTTCCATGTGTATTTGATGTATCTGCACGTACCGTTGCTACTCAGTCTTTATATATTTTCGGTGATCACAGTGACGTATATGCCTGCCGTCAGACAGGTTTCGCTATGTTATGTGAGACCAACCCACAGGAAGTTATGGACTTAAGCCCGGTTGCACATTTAGCAACGATCGAAGGTAAAGTTCCATTCATCAACTTCTTTGATGGTTTCCGTACATCCCACGAGATCCAGAAGATCGAGAAATGGGATTACGCAGATTTAAAAGAAATGTGCAACATGGATGCAGTAGCAGCGTTCCGTGCACATGCTTTAAATCCAGAGCATCCAGCTATGCGTGGATCTCACGAGAACGGAGATGTTTTCTTCCAGCATCGTGAGGCTTGTAACACAGCTTACAACGAGTTACCGGCTATCGTAGAGAAATACATGGCTAAAGTAAACGAAAAATTAGGAACAAACTATGACTTATTCAACTACTACGGAGCACCAGATGCAGACCGCGTTATCGTTGCAATGGGTTCTATCAACGACGTAGCAGAGGAAGTTATCGACTACTTAACCGCTAAGGGAGAGAAAGTCGGATTAGTTAAAGTTCGTTTATACCGTCCATGGGTATCTGAGTCATTCTTAAAAGTTCTTCCTAAGACAGTTAAGAAAGTAGCTGTTCTTGACAGAACAAAAGAGCCAGGTGCACTTGGTGATCCATTATACCTTGATGTTGCAACTACTCTTCGTGAGGCAGGACTTGACACCATCGTATTAACAGGTGGACGTTACGGATTAGGATCTAAAGATACTCCTCCTTCAAGCGTATTCGCTGTATACAAAGAGTTAGAGAAAGATGCTCCAAAAGCACGTTTCACAATGGGTATCGTAGATGATGTTACCAACTTAAGCTTACCAGAAGTAAAACCTGCTCCAATCACATCTGCAGAAGGTACTGTAGAGTGTAAGTTCTGGGGTCTTGGTGGAGATGGTACTGTAGGTGCTAACAAGAACTCTACAAAGATCATCGGTGACCACACAGACAAATACATCCAGGCATACTTCCAGTATGACTCTAAGAAAACCGGTGGTGTTACCATTTCTCACTTAAGATTCGGTGACAAACCAATCAGAAGCCCGTACTACATCAACCAGGCAGACTTCGTAGCTTGCCACAATCCATCTTATGTAACAAAAGGATTCAAGATGGTACAGGATGTAAAACCAGGCGGAGTATTCATGATCAACTGCCAGTGGAGCGATGAAGAGTTAGAGCACCACTTAAATGCAGAAGCAAAGAAATATATCGCTGACAACAACATCCAGTTATATACGATCAATGCGATCGATAAAGCAATCGAAATCGGTATGGGTAAACGTACCAACACAATTTTACAGTCTGCATTCTTCAAATTAGCAAACGTTATGCCAATCGAGGAAGCTGTAGACTTTATGAAACAGGCTGCTAAGAAATCCTATGGTAAGAAGGGTGATGCCGTTGTAGAGATGAACTACAAAGCAATCGATGCTGGTGTAGACGCTGTACATAAAGTAGAGATCCCGGCTTCCTGGTCTAACCCGGCAGCAGATCCAGCTCCAGCTGAGTTAAAAGGTCGTCCAGAGACAGTTAAGATGGTTAAAGAGTTAATGAACCCAATCTCCTTAATGGATGGTGATTCTTTACCAGTATCTGCATTCATGGGCAACCCAGACGGACAGTTCGAGCATGGTGCAGCAGCATACGAGAAACGTGGTACCGCTGTAACAGTTCCTACATGGGATGCAGAGAAATGTATTCAGTGTAACCAGTGTGCATTTGTATGTTCACATGCAACCATTCGTCCATTCATGTTAAGCGAGGAGGAAGTAAAAGCAGCTCCTTCTAACATCAAACTTGCTGATACAAAACCAAAAGCAAGCGAATACAAATATACCATGAGCGTATCTCCATTAGATTGTATGGGATGTGGTGAGTGTATCACTGTATGTCCTGTTGGAGCAATCGAGATGGTACCTCAGGAGTCTCAGGCAGAAGAGCAGCCAGTATTTGACTACTTAGTAGCAAACGTTGGCAAGAAACCTGGTATGCCAGCAGACAACACCGTAAAAGGATCTCAGTTCAACCAGCCATTACTTGAGTTCTCAGGTTCCTGTGCAGGATGTGCTGAAACATCTTACGCTCGTTTGATTACACAGTTATTTGGTGAGCATATGTACATCTCTAACGCTACCGGATGTTCTTCTATCTGGGGTGGTCCAGCTGCTACATCACCATATACAGTAAACAAAGACTCCAAGAAAGGACCGGCATGGGCTAACTCATTATTCGAGGATAATGCACAGCATGGTTTAGGTATGGAGATCGGTCAGAAAGTACTTCGTGAGCAGGCTATCGCTTCTGCTGAGAAATGTGCAACATCTGACAAAGCAAGTGCAGAATTAAAAGTAGCATTTGATAAATTTACAGAGACCAAGAATGATACAAAAGCAAATACACCTGCTACAGCAGCTCTTGTTGCTGAGTTAGAGAAAGCAGCTGCAGCTGGATGCCCGGATGCAAAAGCAGCTCTTGACAAAAAAGATTACCTTGCTAAGAAATCCGTATGGATCTTCGGTGGTGACGGTTGGGCATATGATATCGGATTTGGTGGATTAGACCACGTACTTGCTTCCGGTGAGAATGTCAACGTTATGGTATTCGATACAGAGATGTACTCTAATACAGGTGGTCAGGCTTCTAAGGCTTCTAACATCGGTGAGGTTTGTCAGTTCGCCGCTGCTGGTAAAGACATCGGCAAGAAGAGCCTTGCAGAGATCGCTATGAGCTATGGCTATGTATATGTAGCACAGATCGCTCTTGGTGCAAACATGGCACAGGCTGTTAAAGTATTAGCTGAGGCTGAGGCTTATAACGGACCATCCTTAATCATCGGATATGCTCCATGTGAGTTACACGGTGTCAAAGGTGGTATGAACCACTGCCAGGATGAGATGAAGAAAGCAGTAGCTGCTGGTTACTGGAACCTGTTCTCATTCAACCCAGAGTTAAAAGCAGAAGGCAAGAATCCATTCACATTAACCTCTAAACCAGGTGATGGAAGCTATCAGGATTTCTTAAACAACGAGACACGTTACAGCCGTCTGACAAGAGCATTCCCGGAGAGAGCACAGAAACTGTTCGCTGCATCCGAGGAGGCTGCAAAAGCTCGTTACGAGCACTTACAGAGATTAGTAGAACTGTACAAATAAGAAATAACAAGACAGTGATACAATACAAAAAAGGGATTGCACATTTGATGTGCAGTCCCTTTTTTTATTGTATCGGAAAATTCTTTGAAATTCCCGATACAATGTAGCAAAAGAAAAGCGGATGCCTGTTAGACCAGGCACCCGCGATAAATAACTGTTTTTTTACTGACCGAAATGGTTTTCCAGATCGGTAGATAAAGAAGAAATCTCATCAATCTCAGAAGAGATATGCTCAATCGAAGCATTTTGTGAAGAGATCGTATCCGTGATATTCTGGATGGTTGCGGAGTTCTCTTCGGAAGTGGCAACTAATGTTTCAATCTCATCCTGGATATTAGAAAAATGATTTTTTACATGTTCGATGATCTCGTATTCTTCTGCTACGATGGAATTGGCTTCCTCGGTAGAAGAATTGATACGATCGAAATAAGGAAGCAGACCACTGATCAGTTCAACACTGGAAGCTGCTTCATCGGCTCCTGCGGTAATGGATCTTGCAACTTTCTGTGTCGCATCGGTAAGCCAGGATAAGATCTCCTGAATATTACCGGCAGCTTTGGTACTTTCCTCGGAAAGGCTTCGGATCTCATCTGCAACAACGGCAAATCCGCGTCCGTGTTCTCCGGCTCTGGCAGCTTCAATCGAAGCGTTTAAGGAGAGGAGATTGGTCTGTGATGCGATGGAGTTGATCTCGCCTAAGATTGAAGTGATCTTGTCCATCTCAGTCAGCAGAGAGTCGGTAGACTCGCGTGCGGATACGACAGTCTGTTCCATATTAAGAATGGATTCTTTGGCAGAGATCACGGCATCATTTCCGCTTGCAACTGCCTCCTGTACTTTCTTAAATCCATCGTCTAACTGGGTTGCCAGTTCGTGGTTGTGATTGATCTCTGTGGTCGCCGCATTGATCTTGTCCATAACGGAGATCGTAGCGTTGGTTGTGTCCTCAACAACCTGTCCCATCTGACCTGCCGCTGTCTTGACGGAAGAACTTCCCTCTGCCAGTTCATGGACGGCAGACATACTCTTTTGGATGTTCGCATTCAGGTTGACGGAGATACCGTTGGCAACCTTGGAGTTTTCCTGAACGAGATGCAGTGTTTCCTCTGTCTGTTCCACCACCTGGGAACCACGCTTGGTTGCCACATAAAGGAGAATGGCAGTCACAATAAAGAGGAATACTTTGGTCCCTGCACCTGCATAGGAGTAATCGGCACCATCGATGATCTTTGGGTCGATCAGGATGCAGACAGCAGAAATAATGGTGAACGGAACTGCAAAGTAGATAATGATCTCCTTAATAAAATAGGAAGTTGTCATGGCAAGCAGCACATAATTGGCAATGTAAGCAATGGAACTGCCACCGGTCAAAGCCGCAAAGATCAGGGTTCCGATCGCTGGTGGGAAGATCAAAAGCAGGGCTTTTTTTACATCATCCAAAGGGGCAACATACCCGATCGTGGAGATGATGCCAGCACCGACCATGGTGGAAATACCTAACAATCCCTTTAAGGTAGCACCCAGCCCGGAGAGGGACAGAAGGGATAATGCAATGACAGAGCACCAGATGATGATAAGGTGTTTCTTATGTAGTTGTTTCATTTTTTAGGATCCTTTCATTATTATATAGTAAAAAAGAACTATATTTCTTCTATCTATTATATCGGCTGAAAAATAGGAACACAAGACAAAAATGGAGATTTTTTTACGCTTTACAAAAAAAATCGATAATGTTAGAATGGGGTAATAGCAAAGAAAGGGGGAAGAGAACATTGGCAAGTATATTTCAGACGTTCCTAGAGTATCTCTATCCCTCTTTGGGCAGGGGATTATCGCAGGAACGGACAGGCGTTCATGCCAGAGAAAAAGAAAAACACAGCGAAAACCGGAAAAAACAGGAGAATGTAGAGCAAAAACAGCCGGAACATACAGCGCATGAACAGGAAAGGACACAAAGAGACGTGGAAAAAGAAGATTTTTTAATCAGCCAGATTGATGAGTTTCGTGAAAAGGCAAAACAGCTTCAGGATCTTTTGGCAGCGAAAGAGACCAAAGTACAGGAGTTACAGTCTTTGGTGGATGAAAGAGAAGACAAGGCACAGGAGCTGGAGCAGATCTTAACCGAACGTCAGCAGGAGGCAGATCGGATCGTTACAGAGTTTGGACGAAAAGTAGATGACCTTGCAAATAAAGTGACTTCAAAGATGACCGAGATCGAGAGCAGCATTTCCGGTCAGGTAGCAGAGGTAAAACAGGCAAGTGAGGAACAGCTTGCAGCAAACCGCAGATTAAATGAGGATCAGATCGCGGCAAATAAAAAGCTGAGCGAAGAGCAGATCGCAACAAATAAGCAATTCTTAGAGGAACAGGCAATCGCCAACAAAAAGCTGAGCGAGGGACAGATCGCAGAAGTAAAAGCATTGTTAGAAAATGCGACAACGCAGCTTGAGTCTATTAAAACTGACCTTTCAGAAAAGGTACATACCGAAAATGTCAAGTGTTATCGAAACATACAGGATCTGTTCAACGAATTTGATTCCAAGATCGAAAAAATGGATGAGATGGAGTCCGGAGTGGGTTCGGTAAAGGGATATGTCAAATGCTTATCCTGGTTTTCGATTTTGAATTTTGTTGTATTGATAGGATTTATCCTGTATTCCTTAGGAATTTTTCGTTAGATGAGAGGTTAGACCAGATATATGAGTACTGAAAAAAAGAAAGTATGGGTCGTAGGGCACAAGAATCCGGACACGGATTCCATTTGTGCTGCGATTTCCTATGCCTATCTGAAGAACCAGACAGAGCCGGGGAAAAACTATGTTGCAAAGAGGGCGGGAGCCATCAATGCGGAGACCCAGTATGTATTAGATTATTTTAAAGCGGAAGAGCCGGAGCTTGTCAATTATGCCGGTGCGCAGATCAAGGATATCAATTTTAGAAAGACTGCCGGTGTGAGCAGTCAGATCTCCCTAAAACGAGCATGGGAACTGATGAAGAAATTAGAGGTTGTAACACTTCCGGTCACAAACCAGTTCGGCAAGTTAGAGGGTATCATTGTTACCAAGGATATTGCCACTTCTTACATGGATGTATTTGACAACCATGTGCTCTCACAGGCGAGAACCCAGTATAAGACGATCGCAGAGACGTTAGATGGCAATATCATCGTTGGAAATGAACACGCTTATTTCGTGCGTGGAAAGGTAGTTGTTGCGACTTCCAATCCGGAATATATGGCAGACTACATCGAAGATGACGATATGGTCATTTTAGGAGACCGGGAAGAAGCACAGCTTCAGGCGATCGAATCCAATGCAAGCTGTATCATCATCGGCGGCGGACTCGACGTCAGCGGGGAAGTGCGTGCACAGGCAGAAAAACGCGACTGTATCATCATCACATCCCCGTTTGATACGTTTTCGGTAGCGCGACTGATCAACCAGAGCATGCCGATCAAACAGTTTATGACCAACAAAAATCTGGTGACCTTCCAGATCGAAGATTATGTGGACGAAGTAAAAGAGACGATGTCCAAGATCCGTCATCGTGATTTCCCGATCTTAAATGAAAACGGAAATTATGTCGGAATGGTTTCCAGACGTAATTTAATGAATATGCAGAAAAAACAGGTCATTCTGGTAGACCATAATGAAAAATCACAGGCAGTCGACGGGATCAATGAGGCAGAGATCCTTGAGATCATCGACCATCACAGATTAGGCAGCTTAGAGACTGTATCACCGGTTTACTTCAGAAATCAGCCGCTTGGCTGTACTTCTACCATTATATATCAGATGTTCGAGGAGCAGGGCGTAGAAGTGCCGGAGCAGATCGCAGGTTTATTGCTTTCCGCAATCATTTCCGATACACTGATGTTCCGTTCTCCGACCTGTACGCCGCTTGATAAAAAGGTGGCAGAGCGGTTGGCAGAGATCGCAGGGGTTGAGATCGAGACCTATGCGAAAAATATGTTCCAGGCAGGAAGTGATTTCTGGAACAAGACCACGGATGAAATCTTTTATCAGGATTTCAAGATCTTCCATACCGATAACTGCGATTTTGGCGTGGCACAGATCAGTGCAATGAGCCGGGAAGAGCTTGATAAAGTAGGAGAGCAGCTCCGTCCGTTTATGATCCAGGTGCTTGGAGAAAAGAAATTGGACATGGTCTATGTCATGCTGACGGATATTTTAGAAGAGTCTTCCAAAGTCATTTTTGCAGGAAATGATGCAGGAAAGATCTTAGCAGGCGCATTCCGCAAGGAAGAGCGGCAGGAAGGCATTCTCTTAGAGGGTATCGTTTCCCGTAAGAAACAGATGATACCGACTCTTATGAATGCAATGGCAGAAAGAAATTAGAATTAAATTAAGGTTCATGTGTCATCAGACTTTGGCGGAAGTCCCTCGGGGCTTCGCCGAAGTTTTTTTTGTATGCGCGGGAAAATGTCGAATAGTTCTTAAAACCGCAGGCATAGCAGACCTCCGTGATCGGCGTGCCGGATGAGATCAGTTTTTTGGCGAGGAGCAGCCGTTTGGTGTTCAGATAATTCCCGATCGTATAGCCGGTCTGTTCCTTGAAACTGTGCATCAGATACGAACGGCTTAAGAAAAAGTGACTGCAGATATCGTCAATGGAGATATCATCGGTCAGATGGTGGTTTAAGTAATCTAAAATGGCAACCATCTTTTCGTCGGAAGGCGAGTTCTGGATAAAATGGATACCATTGTGCAGCGAGGCACGGTTTAACTGGATCATAAATTCTAAGAATAAAAGCTCCTGATGCAGGGCGTACGCGTAATCGGTGTCATCAAGGGCGCGGTCAAGCGCGTGGATCGCTGCATCCAGTTTGGATGCCGGGGCATTGGAAAAACGAAGGACATGAGCCTGTTCCATCGTTGCCTTGCGGATGCAGAGACCAAGGTCGTCGCCCCCTGCCGTGTAGTTGGACAGATAATCCGGCGAGACATAGATGATGATCCGCTCATAGAGATCCCCGGAATTGATGATCGGACGGTGGACTTCACCGGCACCGACGAGTACGATGTCGTTGGGCAGAAGCTCATAGGAACGGCCCTCGATACAGTAGGTGATGTCACCACTTAATAAGATTAAGATCTTGTGGAAATCATGGTAGTGATAGGTAAAATTTTTCCGGTCCTGATCCTTTAGATGGAACATTTTAAATTGTGAATTGAGATAACCGTTTTTCGTATATTCTGGCATAGCGATCCCTCCTGATGCAAGTATAAAATGAAAAAGCACAATTTGCAATATAAATAGCACTGAACGTGTATATATTTTAAAAAGTGTCTTATATAATAAAGACAAGAATGTAAACACAGTAGAGTGATAGTTTGATAGAAATGAGGGTTTCCTATGAAGAATTTTAGTAATTACAATGATTACAGCACAAAAGATGAATTACATTTTGAATCAAAGGTAGTACATGGTGCTTTGGGAACAGAGCCGTTGACCGGTGCAGTCAGCATGCCGATCTTCCAGGCAGTGACATACCGTCACCCGGAGCTCGGACATACCACAGGATTTGCATACAGCCGTCTGGAAAATCCGACCAGACAGGAATTGGAGCGCACCATGGCAATCTTGGAGGGCGGTATCAGAGGTTTTGCTTTTTCCAGTGGACAGGCAGCAAATATGGCAGTTTTTTCCCTGTTAAATCCGGGAGAGCATGTCATTTTATCCGATGATATTTACGGAGGAACCTTCCGTATTATCGGAGATATATTTGGGAAATATGGTATTGAGCACACTTATGTAGATATGTCAGAGCTGGACGAGGTAAAAGCAGCGATCCGTCCAAATACCAAGATGATCTTTGTTGAGACACCGACCAACCCGATGATGAAGGTGGCAGATATTCGTGCACTTTCTGAGATCGCAAAGGGCATTGGCGCACTGATGGTTGTTGATAATACATTTTTAACTCCGTATTTCCAGAAACCATTGCAGCTTGGAGCAGATATCGTAACACACAGTTCCACCAAATACCTTGGCGGACACAACGATACCCTTTCCGGTATTGTGGTTGTAAAAGATAATGAAGAGATCGCAGAAAAGATCCATGTTCATATCAAATCCCACGGAAGCCAGCTTGCACCGATGGACAGCTGGCTGGTACTGCGCGGGATCAAAACGCTTGCAGTCCGCATGGAAAAACACAATGAAAATGCAAAGAAAGTGGCCGAGTGGCTTAGAACACAGCCAAAAGTCAAAAAAGTATACTATGTCGGCTTTGAAGATCACAAAGATTATGCGGTAACCAAAAAACAGACCACCGGATTTGGCGGTATGATTTCCTTTACCGTAGACAGCTTTGAGACCGTTAAGAAGATCCTTAAAAATGTGGATATGATCATGTTCGCAGAGAGCCTTGGTGGAACAGAGACCCTGATCACCTATCCGACTACACAGACTCATGAGGATACCCCGCTGGATGTCAAAGAAAAACTGGGTATCACAGACTGTTTCCTGCGTATGTCTGTCGGAATTGAAAATGCAGAGGACATCATCGCAGATTTAGACCGCGCCATGAACGCATAGTGACACGTCACACAAAGGTTTTGCAGAGAGCGAAAGGGAAAAGAAATGAAGTTTACAAAAATGCAGGCATTCGGAAATGATTATGTATACATTGATGCCATTCATCAGGAATTAAAAAATCTGCCTGATCTGGCAAGATTTGTCAGTGACCGCCATTTTGCCATTGGTTCGGACGGCATGGTGTTAATTTGTCCTTCGGACAAGGGCGATTTCAGAATGCGGATGTTTAATCCGGATGGAACCGAGGGAGAGATGTGCGGAAACGCGCTCCGCTCGGTTGGAAAATATGTATATGATCACAGACTGACAGACAAAACAAATCTGGTGATCGAGACACTGGGCGGCATGCAGCACCTGGAGCTTACCGTGACCGACGGCCTGGTTTCCAATATCCGTGCAGATATCGGAGAGCCGAGATTATCGACTGCAGTGATCCCGGTCAATACAGACTTAAGCGAATTCATCGAGCAGCCGGTGCAGGTGTTAGATAAGACTTTCCACATCACAACTGTTTCCTGGGGCAATCCACACTGTGCCATGTATGTGGATTCCGTGGCAGATCTGGATGTGGAGAAATACGGAAAAACGATCGAGCATATGACAGAGATCTTCCCGAATAAGACCAATGTTACCTTTGCAGAGTTTGTCCGTCCGGATTATATCAAGATCCGGGAGTGGGAGAGAGGAACCGGCGAGACTATCGGATGTGGAACCGGATGTGCGACCGCGGTGGTTGCAGGTGTACTGACCGGCAGACTGGATCGGAGAGTAACCGTAGAACAGATCGGAGGACCGCTTCTCATCGAGTGGATGGAAGATACCAATCATCTGTTTATGACCGGACCGTCCCACACGGTATTTGAGGCGGAGATCGATGCCTCCCACATTATAAACAGATAGTACGATAGATGAACGATTTTGTGAGAATGGATATTTTCGCAAAATCGTTTCGTGCGTTAAAGAGAACATGAAAAATACGAGAAACAGATAGGAGAATACGATGAAATTAGAGCAGATCTGCAGCGAAATAGAGTATCGCCTTTTAAAAGGAAATATGGAAACCGAGGTAAAGGATATCATTTATGATTCCAGAAAGATCGCAAAGGACACCATGTTTGTCTGCATGGTGGGTGCGGTAACGGACGGACACAATTATATTAAGGATGCGGTGGAAAAGGGAGCTTCTGCCATTGTGGTGGAGCGCGAAGAGGCAGCCACGCAGATACCGGATGATATTACCGTGATCCAGGTAAAGAGCACCAGATACGCGCTTGCTTTAATGTCTGCAGCGCTGTTTGACCATCCGGCAAGAAAACTGATCACGATCGGACTGACCGGAACCAAAGGAAAAACAACGACAACTTATATGATAAAGAGCGTACTTGAAATGGCAGGCAAAAAGGTGGGACTGATCGGAACCATTGGAGCACTGATCGGCGATGAAAAAATACCATCCAAAAACACGACACCGGAATCTTATGAACTGCACCGCATGTTTGCAGCAATGGTCGAGGCGGGATGCGAGTATGTAGTCATGGAAGTGTCTTCCCAGGGACTGAAACTGGACCGTACCGCAGGCATTGAGTTTGATTATGGCGTGTTTACGAATCTTTCCCCGGATCATATCGGACCGGCAGAACACGCATCGTTTGAGGAATATCTGGAATGTAAGAGCATGCTCTTTTCCCAGTGCAAAAAGGGGATCATCAATGCAGATGATGAGCACAGCGAGGAGATCTTAAAGAACCATACCTGTGAGGTATACAGCTTTGCGACAGAGAAAACCGAATTTTTAGGAAAACCGGTGGATCTGGCGGCTTACGAGATTGGTTATATCAAAGAAAACGGAAAACTGGGCATGGATTTTAAGGTAAAAGGGGTCATGGAGTGCGAAGCAAAGGTACACATCCCGGGCAGATTTTCCGTATCCAATTCACTTGTGACCATGCTTGTCTGCCATCTGGCAGGGATCAGCAATGAGGCGATCCAGAAAGGACTTGAAAAAGTCCAGGTAAAAGGACGTGTGGAGATGCTTCCGGTGTCCAAAGATTATTATCTGATCATCGATTATGCACACAACGAAGTGAGCACCAGAAGTGTGCTGACCACACTGCTTGAGTATCATCCGAAACGTCTGATCTGCGTATACGGAGGCGGTGGAAACCGTTCCAAACTCCGCAGATATGATATGGGCGAGGTAACCGGAGCAATGGCGGATCTTTGCGTGCTGACCTGCGATAACCCAAGAGACGAGGAGATCAAAGACATCAACGAGGACATTAAAGTCGGACTGGCAAAGAGCAATGGAAAGTATATTGAGATCGAGGACAGAAAAGAAGCGATCGCATACTGCATGACACATGCACAGCCGGGAGACATGATCGTGCTGCTCGGAAAAGGACATGAGGACTATCAGGAGATCAAAGGGGTCAAGTATCATTTTGATGAAAGAGAAGCAGTTGCAGAGATTTTAGACGAGATAAAAGAAGGAAAACGATAAAAATTCTTGACTGGCGTTTCAAATTGTCTTATTATCTAATTTGTTATTTCATATTAAAACGATAGGATTTCGAACAAATAGAGAAGGGACAGGACAAAAACGTGGAAGAAGAGATCAAACAGCAGATCGCAGCCTTAAAAAAAGAAAAGGATGCGGTAATATTAGCACATTATTATGTGGACGGACCGGTGCAGGAGATTGCCGACTTTGTAGGAGATTCCTATTATCTTGCAAAAAAAGCCACAACTGTATCGGAGCGTGTGATTATTTTTTGCGGCGTTTCCTTTATGGGAGAGAGTGCGAAAATCTTAAATCCGGACAAAAAGGTTGTCATGGCAGATGAGACTGCGGACTGTCCGATGGCACATATGGTGGATGTCGACCGGATCAGGGAAGTACGGCAGGAGTACCCGGATGTGGCAGTCGTATGTTATGTCAATTCCACAGCGGAGATCAAAGCAGCCTCTGATGTATGCGTTACTTCATCCAATGCGATCAAGATCGTAAAAAATCTTCCGAATCACGATATCTTTTTTATCCCGGATAATAATCTGGGACGCTATGTGGCAAAGCAGCTTCCGGACAAGCATTTTATCTTCAATGATGGATTCTGCCATGTGCACAAGAGCATACATAGGGAAGATGTGTTAAAGGCAAAGGAAGTTCACCCGGAGGCACTGGTGTTGGCGCACCCGGAGTGTACAGAGGATACGCTCGAACTGGCAGATTTTATCGGAAGTACTTCACAGATCATCGATTATGTAACAGAGTCACCGGAAAAAGTATTTATCATCTGCACAGAGATGGGAATTTTCTATGAGCTGATGCAGAAAAATCCGGAAAAGAAATTTTATTCCGTAGGACACAGACAGTTCTGCCCAAATATGAAAAAAGTACGTCTGGAAAGCGTTTTATCCGCGTTACAGAACTTAGCACCGGAAGTTGAGCTTGAGGAAGAAATGCGAAATGCGGCAAAACTTCCGCTGGAGCGGATGTTAGAGCTGGCAGCAAAATAAGAGGAGTAGATAAACTATGCTGAATCAGTTTTCAAGAACAGAATTACTGTTGGGAAAAGAGTCAATGGAACGCCTTGCCAATGCGCGGGTTGCCGTGTTTGGCGTGGGAGGAGTCGGCGGTTATACCGTAGAGGCGCTGGTGCGCAGCGGAGTCGGCACCATTGATCTGATCGATGATGACAAGGTATGTTTAACGAATTTAAACCGTCAGGTCATCGCAACAAGAAAAACGGTAGGACAGTATAAGGCAGATGTGATGAAAGAGCGCATTTTAGAGATCAATCCAAATGCTGTTGTCCATGTGCACAAATGCTTTTTCCTGCCGGAAAACAGTGACGAGTTTGATTTTTCCCAGTATTCCTATGTGGTGGACGCGGTGGATACTGTGACCGCCAAGATCGCACTCGTATTAAAAGCGCAGGAAGCCGGAGTTCCGGTGATCAGCAGTATGGGCGCGGGAAATAAATTAAATCCGGCAGATTTTGAAGTGGCAGATATCTATAAGACATCGGTCTGCCCGTTGGCAAAGGTTATGCGCCGGGAATTAAAAAAGCGCGGAGTCAAACATCTGAAAGTTGTTTACTCCAAGGAGAAACCGATCACCCCAATCGAGGATATGTCGATCAGCTGCCGTTCACACTGCATCTGTCCTCCGGGGGCAGCACACAAGTGCACGGAGCGCAGGGCGATACCTGGCTCGATCGCATTTGTTCCATCGGTGGTCGGACTCATTATTGCGGGTGAAGTCATCAAGGATTTGACCGGAGTCACAAACGGATAACTTGAGATGCCCCAAAAGCGGGCAGGAATGGAGACTATCATATCATGTGTCAGAGAATTACAGTGGAAGAGCTGGAACAGAGAGAGAATGGAAATTTACAGATCGTAGATATCCGTGCGGAGAGTGATTACGCCCGCGGTGCGATTAAAGGTGCCATTTCCCTTCCAATGGAAAAGATCGAGGCGGAAGAGACCGGCAGTTTAAACCCGGAACTTCCGGTCTGTGTATACTGTCATGTGGGAGATACCAGCAGGGAGGCTGCGGAGCTTTTATGCGAACAGGGATTTGATGCGGTGGACTTAGAGGGCGGATATCGTGCTTATTTGAGAAACCAGCTGATGAAAGTCACAGCTTCGGAAGATGAGCGCAAGCTGCGCTGTCAGAAGATCGAAAAGAGTCTGATCAAACGTTTTAGAAAGAGCATCTGGAGCCAGTTTACAAAGGCACTGCATGATTACGAGATGATACAGGATGGCGATAAGATTGCGGTCTGCATCTCAGGCGGTAAGGATTCCATGCTG
>JBNMKU010000054.1:0-16277 GCA_050874505.1 Roseburia sp.
TACAGGCAGATTTTGAGACAGGAATGTCTTCTGCAGTAAAAGTAAAAGCAAAATGATCAGGTAGTTAGGGGAAAAACAGGAAAGATGCCGTGTACAGTAAGCGGCATCTTTTTTTAGTACTTTTCGCGCATCTCCTTTTGTGCTAATATTAAGATAGTGTTGTTTTATAAGAAATAATGAGGGTTTTTATGAAAAAACGTAATTTAACTTGGTTATTAGCAGCAGGCATTTGTGTGACCATTGTTGGTACACCTGCCCAGATAAAGGCGGCAGAGTCTGTCTGGACGGAGAAAACGATAGAAGCGGAAACGGAGAGCATGGAGGCTTCCGATGGAAATTTCGATATGATCTCAGCTCAGATGACAGAAACAGAACTTCCGACCGGAGGACTGCTTCCGATGGAAGTCTACGAACTGGATGAGTCTGAGTTAGAAGCAGAGGAAGAAGCTTACTTTGAACTTCTGGATAAAGAATATTCAGAAGAGACAAGTCTTTATAGAGCCGCGTATGTGACATCCGAATGGGATAAGTACAAGAATTATTATTTCTATAATAAAATGAGTGAGGCACAGCAGGATTTTTGGGATGATTTAGAAGTCCTTTGTGATGATTACCTGCTCAATAATACAGCAGGAGTGGTAACAAAAGATGGAAAATGCAGGACACCGCTTCTGGAATCAGATATGGGGTTGACAATCGAAGAAATGAAATCGGTTGCAAGGGCATTTCGGTATAATAATCCCCAGTATTATTTCATTAACAATTCACTCTGGGCGACATCCAAAGCAGTCGGATTTGGAATTTATACAGCATTTGCAACACCTGAAGACAGGGCTGCCGAGACGGCAAAGGTAAAAGCCCAGGCAGATACATGGCAGTTGGAGATTGATGCATTAAGTACCGCAGAAGAGAAAGAACGCCTGATCCACGACCTTATAATCAAAAAGGTTGATTACAATCATGGGATCGAACAGAGTGGGTTTGATGAGAATACGCAGTATACCCAGTCGGCGTACAGTGTGTTTTGTACCGATCTGACCGTATGCGCCGGGTATTCACAGGCATTTGCAATGATGTGTAATGCGTCCGGGATAGATACCGTATGTGTGACAAGCTCCTCTCATGAATGGAATAAAGTAAGACTCAATGACTCCTGGTATAATGTAGATTGTACCTGGGATGATCAGGGTGGAAATAAGGTGGGATATTATTATTTCAACCGAAATGATTCTGTTTTTGATACGAGCAGCAGTCATGCGGAAAGTGCAGGATGGCTGCCTTATTTACCAGTTTGTACGCTGGACTCAGCATCAACCTATTCTGCCCCCGGAACCCTGCCAACGATTACAGAACAGGCAGAAAAACCAGTTATTTCCGGTGAGACGGTAGATGGAACTTATATGGTAACAATTACTGTCAATGATCCGGACACAGAAATCTATTATACAATAGGTGGAATGACGCCGCAGGTATCTGCGATAAAATGTGAGTATTACAGTGATAGCTTTGCAGTTACGGAAGATGAAGTGGTGCAGGCAATTACGGTAAAAAATGCGTACTGGAATAGTGATGTCACAGCAAGAGAGATTTGTTTAGAAAATAAATATGCAGTTTTATTTGATGGAAATGGTGCAACGTCAGGAAGTATGGAACGACAACTGTTTTATAGTGGGACAGGCGGAAGTTTAAATTCTGATCTGTTTGAAAAAGAAGGCTATAAGTTTCGTTGCTGGAACACCAAAGCCGACGGCAGCGGTGAAACCTATGCAGACGGAGCCACGATCAGAAGTCTGACGGATGCAGCCGACGGAGAAGTGACCCTGTATGCGCAGTGGGAACTTACACCATACAAAATTACATATGAATTAAATGGGGGAACAGAGGTATCGAATCCCACAAGCTATAATTATGAGCAGACAGTCACGTTTGCGGAACCAATGCGGGCGGGGTACCAGTTTGCAGGCTGGTATGAGAATGCAAGTCTGACACAGAAGACAGATCAAATTAAGGCCGGAAGTACAGGCGATAAGACTCTGTATGCAAAATGGACCCCGAACAAGTATCGCATTTGTTTCAATGGAAACGGAAATGACAGCGGTCAGATGGAAACGATGACAGGTTTAAGTTACGATACGGAATATCAACTGACCGGGAACCTGTTTCAAAAGAAATATCATACTTTTATAAGCTGGAACACCAAAGCCGATGGCAGCGGCGAAACCTATGCAGACGGAGCCGCGATCATAAGCCTGACGGATGCAGCCGACGGAGAAGTGACTTTGTATGCGCAGTGGGAGCCACAGAAATACAAGATCGTTTATAAATTAAATGGTGGAAAAAATAATAAGAAAAACCCGGTAACGTATACGAAATACACCGGAGCTATTACACTCAAAAAGCCAACCCGTACCGGATATACGTTCAAGGGCTGGTATTCCAATAAGAAATGCACAAAAAAGGTGACCGGGATCAAAAAGGGAGCCACTGGCACAAAGACTTTTTATGCAAAATGGCAGAAAAAGAAATATAAGATCAACTATCAGCTGAATGGGGGAACCAATTCGTCTAAGAATCCAACCAGCTACACGGTGACAAGCAAGACCGTGAAGTTAAAAGCACCAAAGAAAAACGGATATGTTTTTAAAGGCTGGTATACGGATAAGAAATGCAAAAAAAAGATAACAAAGATCAAAAAGGGTAGTGTAGGAAATCTTACTTTGTACGCAAAGTGGAAAAAAATAAAGTAAAATAAGCTCAAAAGGAGGAATTTATTTTGAAAAAGCGAAGTTTAGCGTTATTTCTTGCAGCGTTTGTGACACTGGGAACAGTGCTCGCACCTGCGGATGGCATGGTCTATGCAGCCGAAGCAGCAACCGAAGCAACAGAGGTTACCGAAACAGCCGGGGCAACCGAGGCAACGGAAACAGCCGAAGTAACGGAAACAGCCGAAAAGACTGAAAACTCCGAGACAACGGAGGCAACTGAAGCAACCGAAGTGACAGAGGTTACCGAAACAACCGAAGTTACAGAGGAAACAGAAGCAACTGAGGAAACCGAGACTACAGAGGTTACCGAAGCAACCGGGGAAACCGAAGAGACAGAAGTTACTGAGGAGACAGAAAGCCTGGAGCTTTCCGAGGCAGCCGAGTTCCCAACCGGAGGAAAACTTCCGATGGAATTTATCGAAGTGCCGGAATCCGAGATCGATGCTTCTGATATCTATGAAGAGACAGACGTAATGAAACAGTCTGCTGTCTACAATACAGACTGGGATAAATATTCCAATAACTATTTTTACAACCAGATGTCCACATCAGCAAAAACATTCTGGGATGCACTTGATACGATGTGCAGGGGGTATCTGACGACAACAAAGTCAGTTTCCTATGACAGCACATATAAAGCATATATCATGGACTATGTGACTTCTTCCTCTTTGACTAAGAGCGAAGTAAGAGAGGTATATTACATATTCCGCTATTCCAACCCGCAGTATTATTTCCTAAACAGCTCCTGCTTATTGGGATCATATGGAAATGCTTATCTGGTTGCACCGGTTATGTACTCTAAATTTGCAGATGGTGCAGCGAGAGCAACAGCAACTGCAGCAATGCAGAGCCAGATGAATAGTTGGCAGAGCCAGATCAATGCCTGTGCCAATGATGAGCAGAAAGTAAAACTGATCCATGATCTGATCATCCAGAAAGTGGAATATAACGATGCGATCTATGATGATGATTTTGACGAGGATACCCAGTATTCCCAGTCAGCATACAGTGTGTTCTGCACAGATTTAACAGTATGTGCCGGATATGCACAGGCCTTTGAGATGATGTGTAACAGTTCCGATATCGATGCACTTGCCGTGACCAGCAGCGATCATGAGTGGAACAAGGTCAGAGTCAATGATTCCTGGTACAATGTTGACTGTACCTGGGATGATCAGGGAAGCAGTTATCCGGTTTATTATGATTTCTTTGCCAGAAATGATGCATATTATGACAGTGCATCCGGTGCTTCCAGTCATCAGGAGGAAAGTTACTGGAACAAATATCTGCCACTTTGTACATTGGATTCCACTTATTCTGGCTGGAACGCAGGTGTATTCCCGACCATCACACAGCAGACTGCAGCACCACAGATCGTTGCAGAAACGGACAGTGAGGGAGACTGCGAGGTAACACTTACCTCTTCTAATCAGGATGCGACCATTTACTATACCACTGATGGAACCGACCCATCCGAGAGTGCAACAAAATCATTAAAATACAGCAGCAGTTTTTATATCACAGATTCTTCCGTGAATATCAGAGCAATCGCAGTCTGCAATGGATATTTTGACAGTGCCATCACTGCAGGTACGGTAGCACCGTCCAAGAAGTGCACGATCACATTCAAAGGAAACGGGGCAACTTCCGGTTCCATGAGCAGCCAGACGGCTTATACCAACAGCACATTTACATTAAAGAAAAATGCGTTTAAGAAATCCGGCTATTCTTTTGCAGGATGGAACACTAAAAAGAATGGAAAAGGTATTTCCTATACAAACAAACAGACGATCAATAACCTGACCGGCGATCTGACATTATATGCACAGTGGAAACTGCCAAGTTACAAGATCACGTATAAATTAAACGGCGGTACCAACAACAAGAAGAACCCGGCATCCTACACCAGGGCAAACAAAGTAACCTTAAAGAACCCGACGAAGAAGGGCTATACCTTCAAAGGATGGTATAAAGACAAGAAATACAAAAACAAGATCACCACGATCAAAAAGGGAAGCACCGGAAAGATCACTCTTTATGCAAAGTGGCAGGCAAATACCTATACGATCAAATTCAACGGAAACGGGAGCACCAGTGGAAAAATGAGCTCTTTAACTTCCAGAAAGTATGGCAGCAGCTACAAACTTTCTGCAAACAAATTTAAGAAAAAGGGATATGTCTTCACCGGCTGGAATACCAAGAAAAACGGTACTGGAAAATCCTACAGCAACAAACAGAAGGTAAAGAACCTGACTACAAAGAACAAAGGAAGCGTTACCCTGTATGCACAGTGGAAGAAAAAATAATGCTTTCCAGCCGATAACGAATGTGGTATGATGGAATACAGGGACTGGGTTTCCCTAAATAAATTTTTGAGAGGTATTTACGCGTGAAAAAAAGATCGATGCTATTAGTAGCAATGATGGCGGCAGCAGCAGTAGGACTTACAGCCTGTGGCAATAAAGATGTTGAAACAGCAGATACTACTGAAGTGACAGAGGCCGTCAGCGAGACTACTGGAACAGAAACAGAGGAAGTTGCAAGCGAAGAGCAGGAAGTTCTTCCAGAAGGTATGTACCGCAGTGAGCTGACCAATGAGCTGATTGACGAGAGCTTAAAGAACCAGAGACCGATCGCAGTTATGGTAGATAACGAGTCAATTGCACTGCCACATTACGGACTGTCTCAGGCAGACGTTGTTTATGAGATGATGAACAGTACCTTAAACGGCAGAATTACCCGTTTCATGGTACTGGTAAAGGACTGGGAAAATATCGAACAGTTAGGAAGTATCCGAAGCGTCAGACCGACGAACGTTATCCTGGCAGCAGAGTGGAATGCAGTCATCTGTCATGATGGAGGTCCATTCTATATTGACCAGTATTTAGATGAGCCATGTTCCGATCACTTCAGTGGAACATTCTCCCGTGTCAACAACGGAAAATCAAGAGAGTATACCGAGTATATCCTTCCGGGAGACTTAGATAAAAACTTTGAGAACTCCGGTGTTTCCAAAGAGTACACCCAGTATTACGAGGGAGCACATTATCAGTTCGCAAGCGAGAGCAATCCGGTAGACTTATCCAGCGCATCCGATGCGATCGATGCAACACTGGTAGATTTACCATTCCCGCACAACGGCTCTTACTTAGAGTATGACGAGGCAAATCAGGTATACAATTATTCTGAGTATGGCAAAGCACATGTAGACCCAGGTAATAATAACCAGCAGTTAAGCTTCAAAAACCTGCTGATCCAGAGTGCAGGATTTACACAGTACGACGAACACGGTTATATGATCTTTGATGTGATCACGACCGGTGGCGGTTACTATGTAACCAACGGAAAAGCAATCCCGGTAACCTGGACCAAGACCAGTATGACATCTCCGACCCGCTACTATGATGCAGCAGGCAATGAGATTAAGATCAATACAGGTAAGACATACGTTGCACTTGTTCCGGTCGATAACTGGAAAGAGCTTGTGATTGAATAAAAAATCGAAAATTTTAAAAGCCGCTTCTAAAAGAATGGGTCATGTCTTTTTCCGAAAGGAATACCTTACACGCGGCTGTATGTCAGCAGCAAACAACTAGGGGAGCACTTTCTAGCTGCGCTAAATGATCGCTTCCACAGACGATAATAAGCCTGGCTGCGGAACTCAAAATCTCCTGCTATTCAAAAAATGGCAGGAGATTTTTTAAACAGTCCTCGCTGGCGGCTACGTTTTGTGGAAGCTGACCATGTAAGCGCAGCACGAAAGCACTCTGAATAGTTGTCTGCTATCTGGCATACAGCCGCGTGGGGTGTCCTTTCGTTAAAAAGACAGGGCTGATAACATCTTTTGGAAGCGGCTTTGTAAAAATTCCGGATTTTTCGAGTTTCATGAGGAGATTTGCTTTTGATGGGAAAGTGAAAAAAGAAACGTCTGATAATAAAAATACTGCACAAAAAGATAACGCATGTTACATTACCAGTAACATGCGTTATCTAATTCTTCCATACCTTTTTTATCTTTCGGTGCCTCTGTTTTCGGAGGACGTACCCAGTACTCATTTTTAAGCGGGAGATATGGTGGGTAATCATCCCATCTTGCACCCCAGATACCAAACAGGATCTGCATGGAGCCGCCCATCTGGATCGCCTGTTTTCCGGCACGTTTTAACATCGGAGCCAGATTATAACCGAAAGCACTGCAGCTTAAGAGCGCGATGTCGAAATCAATCTTCATGATCTCGTTATACATATAATCGAGCGCATCAAACCAGGTCGCAAAGTCATCATTTCTTCCGGTAAACCATACCGCCTTAAACGTCTTAAAATCAATATCAGGTGGTAAAACCTTGCGGTCCGGGAAGAGCAGATCCATTTTTGGATACTGTTCCATCATGGTTTCAACAAAAGGACTGACAAGAAGTACCTTTTTTCCGGATAATTCCATCGTCCACGGATCATCATAATTTAACGGCTCAAGCTGACCAAGACGGATGAGCTTCATCTCTTTCGGGCAGCTTGTCTTTACCATATATTCCTCAGCAGGATGATCGTCAAAGTAAGCCATGATGTCGATGTCTGCATTATCTTTTTTGATCAGATCTGTCCAGCGGCGCACTTCATTTTCATCGTAGTGATAGGTTTCAAACATATTGCTGCGGCCGAGGCGGTTCGTGTGAAAGAGCAGATGCTCGTCAAAAAGCTGGAACTCGGAAAATTCCGCGCTTCCCATACGGCAGAGGGCGAAAGGCTTTCCACTTCGGATGTAGCTTTTGATCAGTTCATTGGCTTCCTCGTCGGTCGGAGCTTTCTGCCCCATAAATTTACCGAGCGTATTGTAACTGCCGCCCATCTTGTCACGCAGTTTATGATGGATATGTTTTAAATAATAGAAAATATATAAAATTCTCTGTTTCATAAAATCGTATCTCCGTTTCTGTGCGGGGATAAAATCCACGCAATACATTCATTATAAATGCTGTCGGTGGAATGTCAAGATAAAGCTGGGTTCGTTGACAAAAGTGGCTTTTTTGGAGTATGATGTTCGTATTGAGACAAACGCATTTTTTGATGCAGAATGGAGATCACCATGGAAAAAATTTTGGTTACACGTTCCTCCATGCCGGAGTTGGACGAGTATGTAGATGAGATTAAAGATATATTTGAGAGCCACTGGCTTACCAATATGGGAGTAAAACACAATCAGTTAGAAGAAAAGCTGGCAGAGTACTTAAAGGTGCGCAATATCTTACTGTTCAGCAACGGACATATGGCACTGGAACTTCTGATCCAGGCAATGGGGCTGACCGGAGAGGTCATCACGACACCATTTACGTTCGCATCCACTACACATGCCATCGTGCGCAACGGATTAACACCGGTATTCTGCGATGTCAATCCGGAGGATTATACGATCGATGTGACAAAGATCGAGGAGCTGATCACAGACAAGACCAGTGCGATCCTGCCGGTGCATGTATATGGACATCTGTGTGATGTGGAGGCGATCGATGCGATCGCGAAAAAGCATAACCTGAAAGTTATTTACGATGCGGCACACACCTTTGGTGAGGAATACAAGGGAAAGGGTGTTGCAACCTTTGGCAATGCTTCCATCTTCAGTTTCCACGCAACAAAAGTATTCAATACGATCGAGGGTGGAGCAGTATGCTTCAACAGCAGTGAGAATGGCCTGCGTGAGAAACTCTATGGCATTAAAAACTTCGGTATCTGGGATGAAGAGCTGATCAAGGATGTGGGAGCCAATGCCAAGATGAACGAGTTCCAGGCGGCAATGGGTCTTTGCAATTTAAGACATATCGACAGGGAACTGGCAAAGAGAAAAGCAGTCGTTACCCGTTATAATGAGAGACTTTCCGGCGTGGACGGCATCCGCATTTCCAAAGAGCAGAAGGATGTGACATCCAATTATGCTTATTATCCGGTCATCTTTGAGCCGGAGGTCTTTGGCAAGAGCCGTGATGATATCTATGAATTATTAAAGGTCAATGAGATCTATGCAAGAAAATATTTCTATCCGCTGACCAATACATTTGACTGTTACAAGGGAATGTTTGATATGGGCAATACACCGGTAGCACTTGATCTGTCAAAGAAAGTGCTGACACTGCCGCTGTATGCAGACTTACGTTTAGATCAGGTAGATCGGATCTGTGACATTATTCTCGGAAAGTAAGGACGGACAGGGAGGATTTTTAGATTGGTAACCGTAAAGATTGGCGACGGCATGGGAAATCAGATGTATAATTACGCCTGTGGCTATGCGGTCGCGCGCAAGACGGGAGAAGAGCTCCGGTTAGACATATCCGAGTGCGATAATTCTACCCTGCGCGATTTTGAACTGGATCATTTTCATATCCGTTATAAAGAAAAAGAATCATTTCCAAACCGCACATTCTGGCAGAAACTTTATAAGCGTCTCAGACGTGATCTCAAATATCAGGTTGTGTTTGAGCAGGATATGTTTGCGGTGGATGAGCGCGTCTTTGCAAAGACGAAGCGGGAGAAATACCTGCATGGTTACTGGCAGTGCCTGGGATATTTTGAGGAGTATCTGGATGAACTCCGCGAAATGTTTACGCCAAACTATGACCAGAGCGAGGAAGTAAAAACACTGATGAAACAGCTGCGGGAGACCAACAGCTGCGCACTTCATGTAAGAGGCGGCGATCTGGGTGGGCCAAACCGCGAATATTTCCAACGGGCGATCGAAAGGATGCAGGAGGAAAAGCCTGGGGTTTCCTTCTATGTGTTTACCAATGATGCGCCAAAGGCAAAGGAATGTCTGGATGGAAAGACGGCAGAGATGAAGTATGTGACAGAGCTTGGAACTTTTTCTGACATCGACGAATTTTTCCTGATGTCTTCCTGTCAGAACCAGATCATTTCCAACAGCACCTATTCGACCTGGGCGGCGTATTTGAATACGGCACCGGGACGGGTTGTGATCGCACCGGATTTTCATGGAGTAGAGGTAATGGCATTACCGGACTTTATCGTCCTGTAAATACAAATGAATGAGGTTAGAAGATGTTATTCAATTCTGTAGAGTTTTTCATGTTTTTCCCCATTGTTGTACTGTTATACTGGGTGATACCGAAGAAAGTCCGGTATCTGTGGCTTTTAGTGGCAAGCTATTATTTTTATATGGGATGGAATGCAAGTTATGCCATCCTGATCGCAGTCTCAACAGGGATCACCTATCTGTGCGGACTTGGGATCGAAGCACTTGGAAAAAAAGAAGAGAAAAAATATTTGGTGGCACGTAAACTGGTGGTTGCAGCAGGCTTTGTGTCAAACCTTGGGATCTTATTCTTCTATAAATATTTTGATTTCTTTTTAGAAAACTGCAATCATATTTTAACGGCACTGGGAAAAGAACCGGTGGTAAACGGATTTTCTGTGTTGCTTCCGGTCGGGATCTCATTCTATACATTTCAGGCACTTGGATATATGGTCGATGTGTACCGGGGCGAGATCACAGCAGAGAAAAATCCGCTGAAATATGCCCTGTTCGTGTCGTTCTTTCCACAGCTTGTGGCAGGACCGATCGAGCGTTCCAAAAACCTGCTGGAACAGATCCGGGATATCCCGGACCGCAAAACATTTGAATATAAGCGCGTGGCAAACGGTCTGATCGTGATGCTCTATGGTTATTTCTTAAAAATGGTCATTGCAGACCGTATTTCCATTATCGTGGAATATGTATTTGCACATTATTTTGAGCTTGGTTCCGTGGAACTGATCGCAGGGGCGGTCGCATTTGCGATCCAGATCTACTGTGATTTTGGCAGCTATTCTTTGATCGCGATCGGAGCGGCGCAGGTGCTTGGATTTACGCTGATGGAAAATTTCAATACACCTTATTTTGCAACTTCTATCAAGGATTTCTGGCGCAGATGGCATATTTCTTTAAGCAGCTGGTTCCGCGATTATCTCTATATCCCGATGGGCGGTAACCGCCATGGAAAAGTCCGCAAATACCTGAATTTAATGGTAACATTTCTGGTGAGTGGTCTCTGGCACGGTGCAGAGTGGAGCTATGTGATCTGGGGCGGATTACATGGCATCTATCAGGTGATCGGGGATCTTTTGATGCCAGTGCGAAAAAAGATCGTTTCCCTTTGCCATGTGAAAACAGAATGTACCAGTTATAAGCTGTCACAGATGTTCGTGACGTTTGTGATGACGACATTTGCCTGGATCTATTTCCGTGCGGATACCTTTGCACAGGCAACGTTATATTGTAAACGTATCTTTACCAGATGGGATCCGATCGTGCTGTTTAACGGCGGACTCTATGAGCTTGGATTAAACCAGTTTGAGAGCAATATCCTACTGCTAGCACTCGTGGTACTCTTTCTGGTCGATCTGATCCGGTATCGCAGGAAACAGCGGATCGATGCCTTTTTGGAGGAACAGAATGTATGGTTCCGCTGGCTTGTGTGCATCGGCTTGTTCTTAGCCGTTTTTGTATACGGTGTTTACGGACCATCCTATGATGCGACACAGTTTATATATTTTCAGTTTTAACGTGGGGGATGAAAGGGCTTAACATGGAGAAAAATTGGAAACAGGCAGCAAAACGAGTGGTGGCGGCAGTTCTTTTCGTGACATTGCTGGTGGGAAGCATCTATGGGGTAAACTGGCTGTTCCGCCTGAAAGCGACCGATGGATGTTATCCGGTGCAGATGTTTTATAAGCAGAAGAAAGACAGCATTGACGTGCTGTGCCTTGGCAGCAGCCATACTTATACGAATATCAATCCGGCGGTGCTCTGGGATGACTACGGGATCGCGGCCTATGATCTGGCAGGGTCAAACCAGCCGTTCTGGAACAGCTACTACTATTTAAAAGAGGCATTAAAATATCAGACACCGGAGCTTGTGGTGTTAGATGTCTATCGTGCCATTGAGACACAGGATTATCAGGATGATGCGCGTACCGCGATGAATACGTTCGGGCTCCGCTATTCGAAAGACTATAAGGAGAATATCAAAGTCAGCCTTTTCCCGACGGAGACGGAGTTGGATTATCTTTTGAAATTCCCGATCTATCATGCCAGATATCAGGAAATGAAAGAGACGGATTTTAAATTTTACAACAACGATGCGAACCGCAGAAATTATAAAGGCTTTAATCTGAACTGTATCAGCACCACGGTGTTTGGCGAGTTTCCGGATATTTCCGGTGTTACCGAAGTGGAGCAGATGACGGACAAGACAAAAGAATATTTAGAGAAGATCATCCTTTTGGCAGAAGAGCATGACATCCCATTGCTTTTGGTGGTGGCACCTTATATCGACGGCATCACAGAAGATAAGAAGATCTTCAATCAGGTGGAACTGCTTGCGGAGCAATGTGATATTGACTTTGTTGATTTTAACGAGTACTATGGCAAAATAGGATTGGATCCGACCACAGATTTTGCGGAAGGATCGCACTTAAATTATTATGGAAATGAGAAATATTCCAGATATCTGGGACAATATATCGTAGATAATTATGACGTATCTGACCGCAGAGGGGATGCTTCTTATGATTCCTGGGAACAGAATGCACGTTTTTATGAGAAGCAGGCAGCAAATGTGGATCTGATGAAGACGGACGACAAACAGGAATACTTTAAAAAGCTGTTTGCATCGGCTGACCGCTATACGATCTGTGTGAATGTCACAGGGAATTGCAGTGACAGCCAGGAGATCGAGAATCTGCTCAAGACCTATGATATGGATCTGCAGAATGGTTCTGTCTGGGTATTTCAGGGAGGGGATCTGGTTTACTCTCTTCCGACGGAACAGGAGATCACGCAGGGAAATTTCTTTGAAACGGATCTTGGAAAGAACAGTCTCTGTATTGAGACAAAAATAGAGACCAACGCGTTTTACGGAGATTACCCGGTCAAGACGGTTACACTTGAGGGAACCCGCAGTGAGAAAGCAGCGCGGGGCATTAATATCATTGTCTATGACAATGAATTACAGAACATGGTAGATAACATCGGTCTGGATGCGGACGATTCGTATCAGATCCACAGAAATTAGATTGCAGTAATAAAGGAAAGAATAAGATGAAAAATACACTGATCAAAATCCAGAATTTTTTTGTGACACTTGCAATGTTTATACGTCATCCGGTTGCAGTTCCGGACATGGTATTGGCTTACCGCAACCATAAGGAACTGACACAGGATATTGAGGAGATCAACCGGGAGAGCATCAAGTCCCTCTATGTGGATCTGGGAGAGATCAAAGATACCGAGGCAAAAAAAAAAGCCTACCGGATGCTGAATGAATCGTTTGAAAAGAGACTGATCTTTCATGTGGGATTTGGAGCAGGACTTTTTTCCGAGCTGGACAGTATGATGGAGCATATGCTGTTTTGTCTGGAACATCATATCCGGTTTGAGATCTATGCGGATGATGCGAACTTTTCCAAACAGGGCGGAAAGGGCTGGGAAGAACTCTTTGAGCCATTCTGTCCGATCAACCATGATAAACTGAACCATATCGCAAACTACAGACCGACAGATTATAAGAGCCTGATGCGGCACCACAGACTCTGGTACAAAGGCTATCTGTTACCGCGTATCTTAAAAAAGAGGACTGGTGCAGATTATCTGACTCAGGATATCTGGTGCATGTGTATCAATGATACCTTTAAATTTCATCCGATCGATATCCCGATCTTTGATATGAAAGGAACAGCAACCTCGCAGTTTTCCAAATTCGGAGAGATCGCGATCTGTCCGAAGCCGGATGTGCAGGCGGAGATGGATGCCCTGATTAAGGGGCTTAACATGCCGGAGCATTTTGTTTCCATGCAGATCCGCGGTGGGGATAAATGCCTTGAGTACAAAGAGTTAAAAGATGCGGCAAGCTATGTGGAAAAAGTGGAAGCACTTGGATTTGCGAACAGACCGTTGTTTATCTTTACCGATGATTATACCAATGTGATGAAGATCAAAGAGATGCGCCCGGACTGGCAGCTCTATACCTTAACGGGCGAAGAAGAGCGAGGCTACTATAATGAAGCCTTTAATAAACAGGACTGGGCGTTCCGCAGGAAGAATCTGATCAAGCTCCTTGCGATCGTGGAACTCTGCAAGAAGTCAGATTACCATATCGGTCCGAACCAGTCCTGTGTGGATCTGTATCTGCGTTCTGTAAAAGGAACAGAGCGTTATCTGATCTTATAGGGCGATGGGAATTAGGGGAAAGGAGCTGGGTTCTGTTTTGAAAAGGTGGTTATGGACAAAGGCGGTTGCGGAATGTTTTGCTTTTTAATTATATACAATTTTGCTAAGGATGCATGGGGCAATATATTGATATGTATTGCCTCTTTTTTTGTGGTTTGCAAGCATTGTATTATTTCTTAAGAGTTGAGGTGATGGAATGCAGCTAAAAGTTGCGATATGTGAGGATGATACAATTTTTTGTGAAGATGTAAAAAAAAGAATTTCGAAAATAAGACCAGATTATTTGATTGATACATATTTCACAGGAGATGAATTGTTATTAACGGATACAAAATATGATATGGTGTTTTTGGATATTGAAATGCCAGGGCGAGATGGAATGTGCATTGCCAAAGAATTAAGAGCGAAGAAGTATTCCGGACATATCATTTTTTTGACGAGTCATACAGAGTGTATGCCTGAAGCATTTAAAGTAAAAGCATTTCGTTTTTTGGATAAACCGATTAATGTGGAGGATTTACAGGAAACTTTGGTGGAAGCTGAGAAAGAAATATATCAGGATAAAAAACTTATTATTACAGATTGCGGCGTAGAGAGGTTAGTCAGTATATCAGATATTCTTTATATTGAAGTTCAGAAAAATAAGACTTTTATATATACTATGTATGAGGTTTTGGAGGCAAATTATACATTAAAATATTGGATTCGGGAATTAGGAGCAAAGGATTTTTTTCAAGTGCACAAGTCGTATATAGTTTCGCTTAGAAATATTAAAGAATTTGATGTGGATTGTGTGCGATTATATGGGACAGAAGTAAGAGTACCGGTTTCAAGAAGAAATGTGAGTTCCGTTAAAAAAGCTTTTTTTGATTACGTGAGGATGAATGCGAAGTATATTTAGATAAGGATGAAATCATGGAAGTAGTATTTTCGAATGGAGTGCAATATTCCATTGAATTTATAAAGCTAATACTAGCAGTGGTATGTATATTGAATATTTGTGTAAAGAAAAGTGTATATATACTATTTGCATTATCATTGATGAGTGTAATGACAGTATCATATTGGTTTGATATGTCTTCGTATAGTATATTATATGCAATTATTGCAATTGCCATATTTACAATTGCACTGCTAAAAAAAAGAGATATCGGATTTGTAATATTGTCTTATGTAGTAATATCTATCGTAGATATGGTGTTTGGAACGATATGTATTAATGTTTTTCAATTAAACATAAAGCAGCTCCAAAATGATGATATATTTGCAATATCCATAAATTCTATTTCATTAATCTTTATAGCTGTTATTTCGTTTATCCTGTGTAAGAGAGAAAAGGGTAAAACAATGCAAGAGATGGATAGAATGCACTTAGTTATCTTTTTGGGCGGTTTTGCATTGTCCGTTTATTTGACATATATACAACTAGTAAGCCTGCAGACTGTTAAAATTAATTATAGAAAAGAATTAACTATAAGTGCTATTGGAATTACAAGTATATGTTTGTTAATATGTTATCTTTTAATGCGAAAACAAGAAAAAAACAAGTATTTGGAAATGGAAAATGATATGAAACAACGCCTTATAAAAGCCCAAAATAATTACTATGTAATGATGTTGAGGAAAGAAACAGAAACAAAGATGTTTCGACACGATATTAAACAACATATTATGTGTATTCAAATGTTATGTGCTCAACAAAATTATGATGAATTAACTCGGTATTTAAAACAGATGAACGTATATACAAAAGATTTATCACCTAAAATCGCAACAGGAAATATGTATATTGATATGATAGTGGCAGACCTATTAGCAGAGTTTTCAGATATAACAGTGGAATGGAAGGGGAAGATGCCATTGTTATCTCTTGCCTCTATGGATATTTGTACTTTGTTCTATAATTTACTGAAAAATTCTTTTGAATCTGCAGACAAAGTTCCGGAGAAGACAATCGAGGTGGTTATAAAAAAGCAGGGAGTACATTTAATGATACTTATTTCAAATTATTATGATATTTTGAAACAGGATGAGAATGATAAATTTATTACAACAAAGGTGGAAAAGGGACATGGGTATGGAATAAAAAATATTAAAAGATGTGTAGAAAAATATAATGGTTCTTATCGTGTGACTACAGAAAAACGACTTTTTCAGACAGAAATAATTTTATCAAATGTAATTGTTGAAGAATAGTTTTGGACGAACGGTAGTAAATTTGTGACGAATAGTATTGCAATCTTTTGAATTAAGATGATAGTATAATCACAGCTAGCTAATATAAATATAGAGGAGGA
>JBNMKU010000055.1:0-16262 GCA_050874505.1 Roseburia sp.
ACTGTTGCGTTAACTTTTGCAGTTTCACCAACTTTTAAGCTAACCTCAGTCCTGTCTACTGTTACAGAAGAAACTGCAATCACTTTCTTGCTAACGGTTAATTTACCATTTTCTGTTATTACATTATAATTCTTCTGCTCTGGAACAGATACCTGGATGGTATATTCCCCAACTGCTAATTTGTCTGCATCTACTGCATTTCCATTTGCATCCAGAACTGTGTACGTTACACCTGTAACAAGATCAGCATTCTCCGCTGTAAAATCAGGTGTTGTGCCTTCTTCTACTGTTACGTCGTTTGCTTTTACCGTTACATCTGCTTTTGCAACAGTTACATCTGCTGTTAAGTTCGGAGTTCCAACTAATTTGTAGTTATCATTCGCTACTTTTGCAGATACTTTCTGTGCAACATAAGAACCTGCATCCGCTACCGTATCATCTACAAAAGCAAAGTCTAATGCTGTACTGATCTCATTATCTGCGTATTTGATAACTGCTTCACTTAATTTCTGACCATAAGTAAGATCTGCTGCCTCTAATTTGCTCTCATCTAATTCGTTTGCATTTACGATCTTCTGAGAAACAACTAACGCATCTGTCTCTGTTACTACAGTGTCAGCTTTTGCGCCTGTACCTGTTGTAATTTCAAGATAGAATTTGTAAGAACCTACCGGAAGGTCTTCTGCTGTAACAGTGATTACCTCACCAGCTTTAAACAGCTCTGCCATATCTTCATCTACAGACTGATTTTCTAATACAGTTTCTTTTCCTGTTGCATTTCCATCCTTATCTAATGCTTTATAATAGATACGATAGTTGCTTACATCGGTTGCTTTAATGGTGGCTTCTAATTCCTTTGTTTCACCGTATGTAATATTTCCAGTAGTTTTGTACTCCAGATCTGCCTGTGATACGCTTGTAAACAGAACTGTCATTGGTTCTGAAGTTGCTTTGATCGTAGCATAAGACTTATTGTCTTTCAGGCTTCCTACACTGTCCTTTGTGCCATCTAAATCATAAGATACTTCACAAGTGTACACACCGCCATCTTTGGTTGCAACTGTAATTTTGTTCTGATCAAAGTCTGCATTGTCATCTGCTGTTAACGCAACGCCATCCTTATACCACTGATAAGTCTTTGGAGCAGTACCATATAATTCAGAGATACTGTTTTTTACAACATCAGCAGTAGCTGTCAATGTAACACCAGCTGCGTTTGTTGTAGCGTTATATTTGTCTCCGATCTTTGTTGCTGTCGTAGTTACTTTTACTTTCGCTTCCGGTGCTGCAATTTTACTCTTTACTGTGTAAAGTGTCTTATCTGCATTTACCAGTTCATAATTGACAGCTCCCTCATCTGTTAAGTTATACTGGATCTTATAGCTGAAATCACCCAGTTTCAGTGCAGTCGTTGGATCTACTTCTGCATTTTTCATATCAAGCCATGAGATTGTAAACTCTCCATCCTTATTTACACCTGAAGCCGCATCTGTATCCACAATATCATTTAATGTGGTTCCATAATCATATTCATCCTTGATGTTTCCGATGATTGCTTCAAATGAATCGTCATTATCCACTTTCATCTTTTCAACAGTAGTAGAATATGTTTTCACGATTGTCTTTCCTGTCCAGCCATCTCCTGCTGCAGTGAGACTGTTCTTCAATGTAAATGTTACTTTGATGTCGTCTTTGTACTCTCCGGCAACTGCTGTCGACTTTGCAGTCTTATATGAATCCAACTGAGTCTGCAGTTTTGTTGATTCAACGGTAAATGTACCATATTCTGCGTATTTCTCGTTATACTTGTCCAGAAGATCATTGAAATACTCTTTGGTATCCGTGTACTTATTGTTGAATGTTACCTTTGCCATTTCTTCTGCTGTTGGCATAGAAATCGTAGATGTGGTAACTCCTTCTGTAATGGCTGTAATAGTATAGGTTCCTACTGCCTCACCATCAACAGATGTTGCAGTAACCTTAATTGTTTCATTTGCATCTGTTGCTTTTAATGCTGTAATAACTGCACGGTCTTTTGATTCGCTGGAAATTCTTACCTTATCAGAATCCGTACTCCAGGTTACCCCTTTTTCTGTCGGCATATGATCTGAATCATCATCATTTACTGTAGCTGTAAGAACTTTTTTTGTTCCTTTTCCATCTGTACCGATCTCTAATGTTCCACTTGTATTCGTATCTGCATCAGCCACTTCAACTTTGTATGCCTTCTGGATTACTGTAACAGGAACAGTAGCTGTAATAGACGATGGTGTTATAGTGTATGCTGCATCCGGAGTAAATGTTAAGTTTACCTTATTGTCACCTGTTACCAATTCCTGGCTAGCATCTACTGCCCAGTTACCATATTTTACAGTCTCATTAAAAGCATCGAGCTGTTCTTTCAGTACAACATCTGCATCTGTTGCATTAGATACTGTATCATTATCTTTTATTACTACATCGGCAAATGTCGGAACTGCAACGTCTGCTGCTGTAATGTTCTTCTCTGTAGTTGTTCCCAGATCAACTGCCGCACTGTCTACATATACCTGCTTACCATTTGTAAGTGTAACATAAACACGAACCGTTAATGTACCTGTTGTGCTTTTAATTGTATATGCAAACATGCCATTATCTGTCTCAGAAATAACTTCGTCATCAAGCATCAGCTGATATTTCACTGCCGTTACATCTGTCTTTGCATCTACACCATCAGCATATTTTACTGTTGTTGTTATTGCAACGCTATCCTCTACCTTGTTGTCTTTTTTGTCTGCCTCTGCTGTTACCGATTCGATGTAGGCATTATCTGTATCCTCTACTGCGCCTGCATCTGCTTTCGCCTCTTCTTCGCTGGATGGTGTCTCTGCCTCAGCGATATTGCCTGCCTCTTCAGCAAAAGTAGTAACACCGTTACCAGTCACTGCTAACGTTGTAGCCATCATTAAGGCTACTACCTGTTTTGCTTTCATTTTTTCTCCTCACTTTCCTGTGTTTGTTCATCCCATATGAAAATATTTTTACCTCATATGACCATGGGAACATAATACAATATTTTGTTGACAACACATTCTGACAACCACAGGTGTTTTCATTGATTTGCCACATATTTTTCTATTTTTCATTTTCATCCTGTAAACCACAGGTTTCTACCCGCATGCGAAAATAGTTGACACGATCAAGTCTGATTAAATGTTTTTCCTTATTAAATTTCCCAAAAAATATGTAAAAAAGACTTGCATTTGTCAACAAAATATTGTATTTTGTTTCCTCTATAATCCCAGATTATTAAGTCGCCTGCGTTTTTCTTCCACAGTTGACGTTGTATATATCCGCGTTGTCTCTACACTGGCATGTCCCAATAAATCTGCCAATTCTGTTAAATTTGCATAATGTTCCATATAGGTGATCGCAAAAAAGTGACGGAAACTATGTGGATGCACCTTTTCCCTGGGTATTCCGACCATGTCCCCCAGATGCATCATCATCTTATAAACTGCTGTTCGTCCAATCGGTGCATCGTTTCTTCCACGAAAAATAATCCCCTCTTTTCTTTTTTCCATTTTGCAATATTCTTTCAATTCATGAACCAGACAGTCTGGCAGATAAATCTCTCTTATTTTTCCTTTGTTGTATACCTGGATTTTCCCACGTTTCAATGCATCCACTGTAAAAAAACTCAATTCACTGATCCGGATCCCTGTTAAAGCGAGAGTTTTCATAATATAATAATATTTGTTTCTTCCGCTCTTCTTTGCATAAGCAAGCAATTCACGATATTCTGATTTATTGATGACATTTTCCACACTGTTTTTCTTTTGGATCCGAAGTGTTCGCACCGAAACTTTCTGGCAGCCCACATATCGCAGATATTTATTTACAGCTATCGTATATAAATTTATTGTGGCAGGTGATAGTCCCCTTGAAATCATTTTCTTCCTATACAAAAGCAATTCATCTTTCGAAACTTCTCTTCCATCTAAATAATCAAGAAATTTAGCCGCTTCTCTCAGGTATAATCTGCAGGTGCCCTCAGATAGTTCACAGTTTCTTAAATACGTTTCATAAGTTTCTAAATTTTCCATTTTAACCTCCTTACTTTCATTCCCATTTCTTTTGTTTCTCCTCTTGACAGCACAAAAGCTATCTTTCAATCCTTTTCTCAAAACACTCAAAGATAACTTTTCTATATTATTCTCGGCAATACATTTTCCTATACAGCAAAAAAAGAAACTGCCATGGCTATGACAGTTTCTTTCGGTTCGCACAATTTAAATGGGTAAAATAATTGTGCATTTATATATTTAATTAGGGAAAGGAATTAACGTTTTATTATCTCTGGACACGTCCAGAAGCATCTCCGCCAGCTAATTTCTTAACTTCGTCAACGCTTACCATGTTGAAGTCACCCTCGATAGAGTGTTTCAGACAGCTTGCTGCTACTGCAAACTCGATCGTAGACTGTGGATCATAGTCATTTAAGCAAGCGTAAATCAATCCGCCGCCGAAAGAGTCTCCACCACCTACACGGTCAACAATGTGCATTAAGTACTCTTTTGAGAAGTAGCTCTGTCCATCTTCGTAAAGCATTGCTGCCCAACGGTTGTCATTTGCAGAGATGGATGTTCTTAATGTGATCGCTACTTTCTTGAATCCAAAGCGGTCTGTTAATTTCTGAGCAACCTCTTTGTATCCTTCTTTATTTAACTCACCTGCGGTAACCTCTGTACCCTCAGATTTGATACCAAATACATCGTTTGCATCTTCCTCATTAGAGATACATACATCAACATATTTGCAAAGCTCGCCCATAACCTGGCCTGCTTTTTCTTTTGACCATAATTTATTACGGTAATTTAAATCACAGCTTACTGTGATACCTTTTGCTTTTGCTGCTTTACAAGCCTCTAAGCAGATGGCTGCTACGTTGTCACCAAGTGCTGGTGTGATACCTGTAAAGTGGAACCAGTCAGCTCCATCGAAAATCTTATCCCAGTCGAAATCTGCTGTTGTTGCAGTTGCGATGGAAGAACCTGCACGATCGTAAACAACCTTAGAAGGTCTCTGGCTTGCTCCTTTCTCTAAGAAGTAGATACCAACTCTGTCACCACCGCGAACGATGTTGGATGTGTCTACACCATACTGTCTTAAAGAATTTACACCTGCCTGTCCAATCTCATGTGTTGGAAGCTTTGTAACGAAGCTTGCATCCATACCATAGTTTGCTAATGAGATAGCAACGTTAGCCTCTCCACCGCCATAAGTTGCGCCATAAGAAGTAGCCTGTACGAAACGATAATATCCTTCTGGTGCAAGACGAAGCATGATTTCACCAAATGTAACGACTTTCTTTGCCATTATCCAAATCCTCCTAAATGTTGTTCCATATTACGAAACTGTGTTTCAAAATTTATATTTTTATTATACCACCGAAATACAGAATGTCAAACATGTTTTTATTTCTGTGCATAATTTCTATCGGGAAATCTTTTTTCTCAATTTTTTCGTGATATTTTCAAATTTTACTTTTCTATTTTGCTATGCTGTTATATAATATCTTATATGAGGTTCATAATATAGAACTTGGTTTCATAATATGAAACGCTGTTTCGTAAATATATTTTGGAAAGAACCATGCTCTTTACGAACCTGTTATATGCTACTGTAACCAGAAAATACATCTTATATTCATTTTTATTTTAGAGGAGGATTTACGATGGATCGTAAGTATGATGTGATTACATTAGGGGAGATTTTACTGCGACTTTCCACACCGATCAACGGCAGACTTGCGCAGGGCGATACTTTGATGAAACACCTCGGCGGTGCCGAACTCAATATCGCTTCCGAGATCGGACAGCTTGGATTAAAGACCGCGATCATTTCCAAGATCCCAAACAGCCTTTTAGCTGCTTTTATCAAAAACCAGTTAAACGCATCCCGAGTCAGTGAAAATTATCTGATCGAGGACCATTCTGATGACAGCCGCGTTGGTATCTACTATTATGAATATGGTTCTTACCCGAGAAAACCGCGTGTTGTTTACGACAGAAAGCACTCTTCGATCAATCATATCGAGATCTCGGATGTTCCTGAGACTATGTTTTATAACACACGCCTGTTCCACACCAGTGGTATCACACTTGGTCTTGGCGGCAATGCGCAGAAATTTGCGATCGAATGTATTAAAAAGTTCAAAGAACATGGCACTTTGATCTCTTTCGATGTCAACTACCGTGCCAACCTCTGGTCCGGCGAGGAGGCAAGAGCCTGCATCGAACAGATCTTACCATATGTTGATATCTTCTTCTGTTCCGAAGATACCGCCCGCCTTACCTTTGGAAAGACCGGAACCATCGAAGAGATCCAGAAATCGTTCTGTGAAGACTATCCAATCTCTGTGGTAGCTTCTACTGAGCGTACCGTTATCACACCAAAGAAACATAACTTTACTTCTATTATCTATTCTGCAAAAGAGGATAAATATTTCCGTGAGGAGCCATACAACAACATTGATGTTGTCGATCGTATCGGAAGCGGTGATGCTTATGTTTCCGGTGCCCTTTACGGCTACTTAAAATACAAAGACTGCCAGAAGGCACTCGAATACGGCAATGCCATGGCAGCCATCAAACACAGTGTGATCGGCGATATGGTAAGTACTGATCTGGAAGAGATCAAAGGAATCATCGCGGAACACCAGAATACCGGTTATCATTCAGAGATGAACCGCTAAATGTTCTATTATCATGAATAAAAGAGAAGGCACGCTTCGCGAACCTTCTCTTTTATTTTTTATTCACAGTCTACTGTGATCTTTTTTAATTTCCAGATATCATCCACATACTCCTGGATCGTACGGTCAGATGAGAATTTTCCGGAATGTGCAACATTTAAGATTGCACTCTTCGCCCATCCTGTTTCATCCTGATAAGCTTTCATCACACGTTTCTGTGCCTCTACATAAGAACGGAAATCTTTTAAGATGAAATAGGTATCCGCATACTGGGTACACTGTGTATTCAGCAATGAATTATACAGATCACGGAACAGTTCCGGATCATTCGGTGAGTAGAAACCATTGATCAACTGCATCAGCACTTTTCGGATATCCTGATCCTGATTGAATATCTGCATCGGATCATAATCACGATTTCTCTCATGTGCAATGACCTCATCGGAACTCATACCAAATATAAATGCGTTCTCTTCGCCTACTTCTTCTACGATCTCTACGTTGGCTCCATCCATCGTACCAAGTGTCAGTGCACCGTTTAACATGAATTTCATATTTCCGGTACCGGATGCTTCTTTACTTGCGGTTGAGATCTGCTCACTGACATCTGCTGCCGCAAAGATCCACTCTGCGATCGATACGCGGTAATCCTCGATAAAGACAACCTTGATCTTGCCATCCAAACTCTTATCGTTGTTGATCACATCCGCCACACTGTTGATCAGTTTGATCGTCAGTTTTGCATTTTTGTAACCTGCTGCTGCCTTTGCGCCAAAGATGAAGGTTCTCGGATAGAATTCCATATCCGGATGCTCTTTTAACTCATTGTAAAGGTACATCACATGAAGAATGTTCAACAGCTGACGTTTATATTCATGCAGACGTTTTACCTGCACATCGAAAATAGAACGTGGATCTACTTCAATGTCATTGTGTTCTTTAATGTATTTTGCAAGACGCAGTTTATTCTGATATTTGATATTCATAAATTCCTGCTGCGCTTTGGTATCATCTGCATAGATCGCCAGTTTCTCAATATGCGCCAGATTGGTGATCCAGTCATCTCCGATATGGTCACTGACCCATGATGCCAGAAGTGGATTCCCGTGTAACAGGAAGCGGCGCTGTGTAATGCCATTGGTCTTGTTATTAAATTTATTCGGGAACATCTCATAAAAATCATGAAGCTGCTCGTTCTTCAAAATCTCTGTGTGGAGTTTTGCAACACCATTGACAGAATATCCTGCTGCGATCGCTAAGTTTGCCATCTTCACCTGACCGTCATAGACAATCGCCATGCGGGCGATCTTTCCATTATCTCCCGGAAATTCTGCCTGGATCTGTAAGATAAATCTGCGGTTGATCTCCTCTACGATCTGGTAAATACGCGGCAGTAATCTTGAGAAGATCTCGATCGGCCATTTTTCCAGTGCTTCTGCCATGATCGTATGGTTCGTATAAGCACAGCTCTTTGAAGTGATCTCCCATGCTTCATCCCAGCTTAATCCCTCTTCATCCAGAAGAATACGCATCAGCTCCGCTACAGTTACAGTAGGGTGCGTATCATTTAACTGGAACGTTACTTTTTCCGGAAGCTTTCTGATGTCATCATGGTGTTTCTTGTAACGTGCCAATGCACGCTGTACGCTGGCGGATACGAAGAAATACTGCTGTTTTAAGCGAAGCTCTTTTCCTGCAATGTGGTTATCATTCGGGTAAAGTACCTCTACCAGATTCTTTGCCAGGTTCTCCTGCTCTACTGCTTTGTGATAATCCCCTTTGTCAAAGGAATCAAGTTCAAAACACTCTGCAGGCTCTGCATCCCAGATCATTAACGTATTTACCACATTGTTGCCATATCCGACAATAGGCATATCATACGGAACTGCTTTTACGGACTGATATCCTTCCTGAACAAATTGGGTTCTTCCATCCGGTGTATTCTCTGCTCTTACATATCCACCGAATTTTACCTCATAAGTGTATTCCGGACGGCGCAGTTCAAACGGATACCCATTTTTCAGCCAGTTGTCCGGTACTTCCACCTGATAACCATCTTTTATCTTCTGCTTAAACATACCATAACGGTAGCGGATACCGCAGCCATATGCCGGGTATCCCAGGGTTGCAAGTGATTCCATAAAACAGGCAGCCAAACGTCCAAGACCGCCGTTTCCAAGAGCCGGATCCGGCTCCTGATCCTCGATCTCATCTAAATTCAGTCCGATTTCTTCCAGTGCTTCTTTAAATCCCTGGTATTCTTTTAAATTGATCAGGTTGTTGCCAAGTGCACGCCCCATCAAAAATTCCATGGACATATAGTAGACAAACTTCGGGTCATCTTTTTCGAATACCTTCTGTGTTGCCAGCCACTTGTCAATAATAATATCCTTTACCGCATAGGAAACAGCCTGGAATAATTCCTGCTGGTCTGCCTCCTCTAAGGTTTTGCGGTATAAAATCTTCACACCTTCTTTGACGCTGTCAATAATCTGTTCCTTTTTCAGTTCATGGCTCATTTTAGCACCCCTGCCTTTCCAACACTTCAACTTATCTTTTATCCTACTCGTCTTTTTTAACTCCGAGAAGAACGGTTTCCCCATTGATATTCCATTCCTTCTGATAGCCATCCATCTCTCCTGCAACGATTGCATTTCCTAATACGTCAGACTGGATCTCGCTTCCGTATTTACCAAAGATATCGGCTACTTTTGCATCTGCTTTATAGTAGATCGTAATCTGATCCATTACCTCAAAACCAGCCTCTTTACGCATGGTCTGGATCTTGCTGATGATCTCACGGACAAATCCCTCTTCGATCAGTTCCGGTGTTAAGTTGGTATCCAGAACAACCGTAACGGTATTGTCGCCCTCGGTCACATAGCCTTCCATCTGTGTCATAGTAATTAAGAGGTCTTCCTCGGTTAATTTTACATCGCCCTCTACTTCGTTTAATGCAAGCACACCGTTTGCCTTTAATTCTGCCATGGCAGCATTTCCGTCAAGTCCTGCAAGTGCTTTCTGGATCTGGCCTAATACTTTGCCGTATTTTGGTCCAACGGTACGGAGCTGTGGTTTGAAGGTGTAGCTGGTATAACTGCTGACATCCTCTGTAAAGTTGACCTTCTTGACATTCAACTCGTCCTCGATGATCTCCACAAAGTACTCGGATAATGTCTCCGGTGCTTTTACGAACATATTTCCAATTGGCTGACGGTTCTTGATATTTGCGGAGTTACGGCAGGCACGACCCATTACAACGATCTTTAAGACTTCATCCATATGAGCCTCTAATGCCTTGTCAATATGTGCTTCATTGACACTCGGGAAATCGCACAGATGGATACTCTCCGGTGCATCCGGGTTGATCGAACGTACCAGATTCTGGTAAATGTCTTCTGTCATAAACGGGATCATCGGTGCTGCACATTTACTGATCTCAACCAGTGCGGTGTAAAGTGTCATGTACGCATTGATCTTATCCTGCTCCATGCCTTTTGCCCAGAAACGCTCTCTGCTTCTTCTGACATACCAGTTACTCATGTCATCAACAAACTCATCCAGCACTTTTGCAGCCTCTGGTATCTTATATGCTGCCAGATTCTCATCGGTTCCTTTGATCGCAGAATTTAACTTGGACAGTAACCATTTATCCATAACGGATAATTTCTCATAGTCCAGGGTATATTTGGTCGCATCAAAATTATCAATGTTTGCATACAGCACAAAGAATGCGTAGGTATTCCACAGAGTACCCATGAATTTACGCTGTCCCTCCTGCACGAGTTTTCCACTGAAACGCTTCGGGATCCATGGAGCACTGCTGGTGTAGAAATACCAGCGGATCGCATCTGCGCCGTATGTCTCTAACGCCTCAAACGGATCAACTGCATTTCCCTTTGATTTACTCATCTTCTGTCCATTTTCATCCTGCACATGTCCCAATACGATGACATTTTCGTATGGTGCCCTGTTAAATAACAGAGTAGACTCTGCCATCAGGGAATAGAACCATCCACGTGTCTGATCCACTGCTTCGGAGATAAATTTCGCCGGGAACTGTTTTTCAAATACATCTTTATTCTCAAATGGATAATGATGCTGTGCAAAAGGCATTGCTCCGGAATCGAACCAGCAGTCGATCACTTCCGGTACACGGTGCATCTCTTTGCCACAATCCGGACATTGGAACGTAACGGCATCGATATACGGACGATGAAGTTCTACTTTTGCATCCTCCGGATTGCCGCTTCTCTCTGCAAGTTCTGCACGGCTTCCGATACATTCCTGATGTCCGCACTCACACTCCCAGACCGGAAGCGGTGTTCCCCAGTAACGGTTTCTTGAGATACCCCAGTCCTGGATATTCTCTAACCAGTCACCAAAACGTCCTTTTCCGATGCTCTCCGGGATCCAGTTGACCGTGTTGTTGTTGCGGATCAGATCATCTTTGACTGCTGTCATCTTGATAAACCAGGATTCTCTTGCATAATAGATCAGTGGTGTAACACATCTCCAGCAATGTGGGTATTCATGCTCGAATTTTGGAGCATCAAATAACAGTCCTTTTGCATCAAGGTCTTTTAATACCAAAGGATCTGCTTTCTTTACGAAAACACCTGCATATGGTGTCTCTTTTGTCATCTCACCTTTTCCGTCTACAAGCTGTACAAACGGAAGGTCATATTTTCTTCCGACAGCAGCATCATCTTCACCGAATGCCGGTGCGATATGAACGATACCGGTACCATCTGTCATGGTTACATAGGTGTCACATACGATGTAATGTGCCTTTTTGTGCTGCTTTTCAATGATCTCTTTTGCACAGTCAAATAACGGCTCGTACTCTTTGTGCTCTAAATCACTACCTTTATAGGTCTCTAATACTTCGTATGCCCTGGTTCCTTCTGCTGCATCCTTGTCAAGTAATTTGCCAAGCACCTGATCTAACAGTGCTTCTGCCATGTAATAAGTATATCCGTCTACTGCTTTAACCTTGCAGTATGTCTCATTTGGATTGACACAGAGTGCAACGTTTGATGGCAGTGTCCATGGTGTTGTGGTCCATGCAAGGAAATAGGCATCCTCTCCGGTCACTTTAAAACGTGCTACTGCAGAACGCTCTTTGACGGTCTTATAACCCTGTGCTACCTCCTGGGAAGATAACGGGGTACCGCAGCGCGGGCAGTAAGGTACGATCTTGAAACCTTTGTATAATAAGTTTTTATTCCAGATCTCTTTCAGTGCCCACCATTCAGACTCAATGAAATTGTCATCATAGGTAACATATGGGTTGTCCATATCTGCCCAGAAACCAACGGTTTTTGAGAAGTCTTCCCACATTCCTTTGTATTTCCATACGGATTCCTTACATTTTTTAATGAAAGGCTCCATACCATATTCTTCGATCTGCTCTTTTCCATTCAGACCCAAGAGTTTTTCTACCTCTAACTCTACCGGAAGTCCGTGTGTGTCCCATCCGGCTTTTCTTGGCACGAATTTTCCTTTCATGGTCTGATATCTCGGGATCATATCTTTGATGGTACGTGTCTCCACATGCCCGATATGTGGCTTGCCGTTTGCGGTTGGCGGTCCATCATAAAAGGTATAGGTCTCACCCTCTTTGCGGTGCTCCATACTCTTTTTGAAAATGTCATTGTCATTCCAGAATTTTTCTACCTGTTTTTCTCTGTCTACGAAATTTAGATTCGAGTCAACTTTGTTATACATCTTACTCTCCATTTCTGCCATTTTTTTGAAATCAAAAACCCCCGTCCGTATCTAGGACGAGGGTTCTATTTCTTCGTTTACCACCTAATATACAAATGTACGCGAATCATTGCGATCCGGATACACGTTCCCTGTAACGCCGGAACTACGTCAACGCCTACTCTGCACTCTGACATTTCAGGTTGCGGCTTGGAAGTGATCTTCATACATCAGATACTCGTACCGGCTCCCACCAACTCCGGCTCTCTGTGGCTTTCTCCAATGGATTACTGTCTTCGTCATTGCCTTTTCACATATATAAGATAGTATAAATCGGCATCTTTTGCTTGTCAAGCCGACTTTTATGCTTTTTTTATCTTCGCTTTGCTGCTTAAACCGGTCTTTTTCAGCATCTTTTTATAGGATGCCATTTTTTTCGATGGAACTTTTATGGCTGCATTGGATTTTATGCCCTTTAAACTTTCTTTTCCCATACTCTTTATCTGTTTTGAACGAAGCGTGACGGTCTGCAGCTTACTGCAGTTTTTAAACGCTTTTGCATTTATTTGTGTTACACCTGTTCCAACAGTAACAGATTTTAACTGTTTACAGCCTTCAAACGCAGACTTTCCAATGGTTTTGACGTTATTTCCAATCACAACCGTTGTCACTTTTTTATTTTTATAAAGTGCTTTCGCTGCAATGGAGTTCACCCGGAAGCTGCTGCCCCCTAACGTAATACTCTTTGGAACTGTTACTTTCTTTTCTCCTGTTTTTCCCAATCCGGCAAATTCTGCCGTGCTGCCAGAAGTGATCTTATAACGGTATTTTCCAATCGTAAGCACTTCTCCTACCGGGGCTTTGATCTCAAACTGCCCTGTTATGGTTCCGGTATAATTTCCCACTCCGCTTACTGTCACGGATGCAGTGCCGATATTGACATTATTTTCATACGTTACCGTATAATCCTTCCCTGACTGCAGCTTCTGATCTCCTGCATAAAGCAGTACTTCCGGCTCCACTGCGGTTCCGGTATAAATCCCGCCTTTTATTTCTCCCATAGCAATATCTGAAGCAGTAATGTCTTTTGGAACGATCTGATAAGTAACTTCCTTTGTGCCCTTATAAGTACCGACCCCAGTGATAGTTGCTGTCACAGTTCCAACATCCGTACAGTTTTCGCTGTAGCTTACGGTATACTGGCTGCCCTCACTTAAGACACTTCCTGTCTCAGCATCAACGACTTTGAGTGCCGGTTTTATCGGTGCCCCTGTATAAACCTGGTCTTCAACAGATGATACGCTTACTTTTTCCAGCTGATAAAGAACTTTTACCTCAAAGCTGGTCTCTGCCTTACCATATTCGACTGTAATGATCTGACTGCCGAGCTTATTTTCATCAAAACTGCTTATTTTACATGCCGACAGGTCAACCATTTCTACTGCCGGTGCCGTATCGGAAGTATAATCTGCCTCGATCTCCAACCCATCCAGACTGAAGCTCTCTCCATAATCATACTCGGTCTTTGGCAGTGCCTTTATCGTCAGTGTATCGGTGTACCGGTTATAACGATATCTGCTTGAGTCACTGAAATTTGTCTTCATGTATGTACTGACTGCCCCTGGCTCTGCATAAACCGTCAGATCATTCTGACCATAAAACACTCCCGCTCCCAGCTGTGTATCCGGATTTCGAAATTCTATCGTTTCGAGCTCATCGTCATTCGAAAAGCAGGAATCTCCAATACTTTCGCAGCTCTCCGGTATCACAATACTTTTTAATGAAGTACATTTATTGAAACTTGAGCCAATACTTTCTAATTTTGACTGCTCTGAGATCAGAACACTTACCAGTGAATTACAATCCATAAAAGCACCGTTTTCTATCGTAAGACATTCATCCGGTATTGTGATCTCTGTCAGTAAAGTTTCACGAAAAGCATTCACTCCAATCTCTTTGCAGGTCGATGGCAGTGTAACTTCGAGCAGTCCGCTTGCATAAAAAGCTCCTGCCGCGATCTGTGTCGTACCTTCTGCAATCACAAACTTCTGCAGGCTTTTACACTCCCTGAATGCCTCCTGACCAATCGTCGTTGCATTTGTGCCATCAAAGGAAGCCAGCTGTTCACATCTTATAAAAGCATAATCTCCGATCTGTGTTACATTCCCGGTTCCTTCTATCGTCGTAAGATTATTGCAGCCCTGAAAAGCACAAATTCCAATGGAAGTAACCGTATCCGGTAAAATTACCTCTTTGACAGAAGTATTATTTCGAAAGGCATCCTGACCGATTGCAACCACCTGACTGCCCGAAAACAGTTTCGTCAGATCGACTACCTGACTGGTTCCCGTGTATTTTTTTATCGTCAGGGCATCAGATGTTCCTTCCGTTTCAAATTCCGCCTCACTTGCCTCATCTGCGGTACTGTAACTGTCCGTATCCTCCTGTACCTCTGCAATCTGCTCCTGCTGCAGTTCTGCTGCATATGCGGTCTGTTTCGTTCCTGCACAAAACAGAAGACCTGCCATCAAGAAACCAAAGCTCATCCTTTTTCTCAACATTTTCTTTTCTCCCCTTTGTTTTTTATTCGTTTTCAGCCGGTTATTTTTTTCCTTCTGTATCTATCTTTCCGATCTCAGCGATAAACCTCTCTTTGATCTTTGAGACAAAAAGCTGTGCCTCCCTGTCACTTCCGGTAAAAGGGACAAATCCTCCCGCCATGGAAGCATGCCCTCCGCCGCTTCCAATCCCTTCTAAGGCGTGGCTTGTGATCTTACCGGCATCGTATATTTTTTTCTCACTGCGGACAGACAACTTGATGCCCTCTTCATTTCTGGAATAGACCACAGAAAATGCCACAGTTACAAGTGCCAGCATAAAATCAGATACACTTGCGATCAACGCACCCGGGCAGTTTTTTCCGGCATCTGCGAAACTGACATATCCATACACCTGTATGCTTGATATTGCCTGTGAATATGCCATCAGATCCTCAAAATACAGATTGCTGTTCTGCAGCATGTGAATGATCTCCTGATCACACAGGTCAAACATGCGGTATATCATCTCCACATCCAGTTTGGAAACACCACGGGATAAATTCATCGTATCCATACGAATCCCAAAGGTCAGTGTTGTCGCTGTTTTCGTATCCATCGGAATCTCATTTTCAAAGAAATAACTGGCAATGATGGACGCACATGCTCCAATCTCTGGACGGATATCCGCAAACCGATAGGAAAAACTGTCATTGACCGGATGATGGTCGATACAGATCACCTCGTCTCCGGTGATATCAATAATGTTGGAATTTCCCTTCTGTGCATCCACAAGAATGACCTCATCCTCTTCCTGTAAGATATCTGCCAGATTTTCCACGTCAAGCAGCTCAATTTCCATCAGTTCGCGCAACTTATCTGTATTATACCGGTCGATCTTTCCTTTGTAACAGATGTCTGCCTGGATCCCCCGGTATTTTAACAGGTGCTGCAGTCCATAAGCACTGGCGATGGCATCCGGATCCGGGAAATTGTGTGTCTGGATATATACATGCTCTCTTGTAATGTTTTCTAGTAACTGTTCGAATTTTGTCATCATTTTGCCCTATCTGAATATCTCATGCAGCGGTATTTCGGCAAGTTCTTTGAATGCGTGGATCTCTGGTACGTTCTCCTTTATCGTGCCAAATCCATATGCAGCATGAACAAATCCGACTCCCGCCTGTCTGCTTGCATCGTAATCGCCCTGAATGTCCCCTACATAGAGAGCCTGATCCAGTCCGTTGCGCGTGGCAAGCAGGCGGATGTTCTCCCCTTTC
>JBNMKU010000056.1:0-16055 GCA_050874505.1 Roseburia sp.
CTGCACTAACAATGGAATGATCTCTTCCTGCCATCTGTTTACGACTTCTTCACATGCTTTTGTGTATGCATCCGTATCTTCCATTGGGATTGCATTCGCATACGCATCGGATGTGAACGTTGCCTGCTGGATCTCATCCGGTATCTTTACATCCGTTCTTGTCGGGATCGCACCGGCTGCTGCAAGATTTGCCTGTCCTTCGTCGCTGAAAATATACTCTCTTGCCAGTGCTGCTGCATATGGATGTGGTGCATATTTGTTGATCACAGAAGCATAACCGCTCATAATCGAACCATCGGTCGGGATATTTGCCTGCATGTTGTACTGGCTGATCGCATCTTTATAAGGGATCGCAGTAAAGCTCCAGATCACGCCGACCGGCACTTCTCCGGTTTCAAAATTCTGCTGTAAAATATCCAGTGTATTGATTCGTCCAGCCTGTGCCAGTTCGGTCCAGAACTCAAATGCCGGATCTAAGTTATTTAAGTCTCCGCCGAATGCATATGCCGATGCGACAACGGCTGCCTGTGCATTTCCTCCGTTAATATCTCCGATTGCTACCGTATAAGCACCCTGTCTGAGGTCTGCCCATGAAGTTGGTGCATCTGCCACAAGATCTGTATTCGTTAAAAATGTGGTTGCTCCGGTGTAAGCGATCATCCATTTTCCATCTTCGCCTTTTGCCCAGTCAGGAACGCTGTCCCAGTAAGAAGTCCTGTATCCCTGTACAAGGTCTTCCTCGATCGCCTGCGCACCAAATGCCTGTCCTACATCCCCGATATCTTTTGTTCCGTTTTCGCCCTCTGTTGCAAACATCTGAAGTTCCTCTGCAGAAGACATATCAGAGTCCGCATGTGTAATTCCGTACTCATCTTCCAAGCCCGTCCAGCTTAATCCCCAGTTTGCCCAGGTATCCGGCATTCCGACCGACTCCACATGTCCCTCTTCTTTTGCCTTCTGTGTGATCTCATCGAGCGACAGGCTGTTCAGATCAAGTGCACCACTTGCCACAGTATTTACTGTATTATCACTGCTCTCTGCCACACTGCTGTCTGCTGCTGCATTATCGGTAACCTCCTGCTGTGCAGCTGCATCTGTTTCTGCGTTTGCAGTGCTCTGACTGTTTCCGCATCCGGTTGCCATCACGCCAATCCCCAATGTAAGAGCTGCCACTGTCCACCATCTGTTACGTTCTTTCATTTCACAAATCCTCCATCTGTTTGTTTTCTCATCAGATGCTATTCTTACATGGTCAGGTAAACTCTGACTGCCTGTTTCTGTAAAATGTCTGTAAAGAAATGGAAAAGTCATCTTTTCCAGGAAAAATAATCGGAATCAAAAAACTGCCACACCTTTCGGTGTGGCAGCTACTGACACGTTTTAATATTCCGGTTCGATCAAACCATAGGTATTTCCTTTTCTCTTATAAACTACGTTGACATCTTCGGTCTCCGCATTGATGAATACAAAGAAATCATGTCCTAATAATTCCATCTGTACACAAGCATCTTCCGGATACATCGGTTTCATGTCAAACTTCTTGCTACGAATGATCTTGATCTCTTCGTCTTCTTCTGATGCCGCATCAATGAATTCCTTCTTGAATACAGATGCTGCGTTCTGCTGTTTGGTTACCAGTTTCGTCCTGTATTTCTTTAACTGGCGTTCGATCACTTCCTCAACCAGGTCAATGGAAACATACATATCATTGCTCACCTGCTCGGAGCGGATATAATTTCCTTTGGTTGGAATGGTAACTTCGACTTTCTGGCGTTCCTTCTCAACACTAAGTGTTACATAGACATCTGTCTCTGGTGTGAAGTATTTTTCAAGTTTGTTTAACTTGTCCTCCACTGCTGTTTTGATACCCTCTGTCAGTTCAATGTTTCTTCCTGTAATCTTAATTCTCATGATGTCCAACCCCTTTGCCGTTTATTTGATACAAGATTTATATCATGGTTTTATTATAACATATTCCCAAAAAATATCAAGAAAATATATATTTTTTTACACTTTTTTCAGAATATTTTCTTTTTCTTTGTAAAACCGTCGTAAAGGTGCTGTAATATCAGCCTAAAGTCAGCCCCAGATAGCCACTTTTTTGCACCGGTGCCTGTTCACCCTCCGGGAATAATACCATCCCGCGGTGTGCCTCTCTTGTGACAGAAACCGCCTGATTTCTGGTAAGCAGTTCCGGCTCCACCTGTTTCCACTGCGCATCTGACAGTGTTGTCTCCTCCACGATCAGGTTTTTCTGTGACACACGGTACATCAGAAGTTCCCGGTTGGCTCCCTGGGAGACCAGAAGCGTTTTTCCCCCACAGTAGGCGTTTTCCTCCATGGCATAACGGATCGCTGCCTCATCCCATCCGACATATCCCTGCTGCGCGAAATGCGAATCCCGGATCTTTAAATAGTCTGCCGGAGAGATTTCTTCGGAAAATGTGAAAGGCTCGTCCGATCCTGCTTCTGCTTCCAGCATGACCAGATCATTTCCTTCCGTTAAAGGTTCAAAGCCCATTCTGGCATAATATGCCTCCAGTTCCTCACTTGCCGGCGATAGCAGCAGCGGTGCTCCATAATGCGCTCTCGCAAACATCAGAAGTTTTGTCGCATAGCCATGCTTTCTGTATTCCGGCAGTGTTGCCACAGCATAAACATAATAAGCCTTCCTCTTTTCCCCATCCTGCTGATACGTTGCAGGCAGAAAACTTGCCATCGAAACCGGCTTATGATCCACGCAGTACAAAAGCATTGTTTCCTCTGTCATCCTGTTTTGAAGAAAGAGATCGATGTATTCTTCTTCATCACCAAAACATTTCTGCCAGATCTCCTGGATCTTTGCGTGGTCTTCTTTTTTATCTGCAAACACGATCTCGCTTTCTTCTGCGATATATTTTTTCAGCAATATCTCAGGATAATAGGAGAGTTTCGCCTTCCGAAGTCCCGGATCTCCGGTGTCTTCCTCGCGGTTCACATACGCATAATCCATACAGGCATGCTGTACGAACTGCTGGTTGATCATCGGATAGGCCCCCTGTAACTGTGGAAATGCCTTTTCAAAATGCACCACAAACGTTTCTGAGTTGAGCGGCTCTCCCATCGTAAATGCGACAATCGCACCCTCCTGCCGTAAGATGCCTCCGGTCAGTCCGAGTGCTTCAAAATGGTCAAATGCCTCGTGGAGTACAGCAATCTCCTGCTCCATCTCCTCGTTCCATTTTTCTTCCCGCATCCGGATCCACTCATAGGTCATTTTGCGGCATTCTTCTATATTCTCCAACGTCATCGGCTCATAAGACCATTCTCCCTGATCTTTGAACCGTGCAATATGGTTCCTCTTTCCATGCAGCTTCTTTCCAGCCAGCCCTGCCAGCTTTTCTCTGGCGTAAATATAATCATAATCATCCCTGTCCCCATATAGCAGAAACTGATCCGGGAAATTGCGGATGAGCTCTTCTCTGTCCCGCTCTGTAAGTGGACTCATATGCAGTTTTTCTCCGTTTTTATGGCATAGAAAAAGCAGCTTTTCTATCACTGCTTTTCTATCCCCTCCTCCGATCGGGTAGGAGTAGGCATATGTTCCGTTTTCCTGAAAGCGGATCACTCCGCAACCCTCTATTCTGGCAACTTCTACCTGGTAGACATTACGCCAGATGAAATTGTTGGCGAATGTATACTCACAGGCATTTCTGTCGTCCTGCGCCAGAAGCGGGTCCATCCATTCTTTATCTGCTAATGTGATCGGATGAAAGTCCAAATCTTTTTTTGTCATATCATACCAATCCCTATCCACAATGTGTATTACATCGTAAGCAGTTAGTTCTGCATCAAAAACTTAATGATGCGCTCTGTGTCTTCCGGCTCGTATGCAACCAGCTCTAATTCCGGTATTTCAACATCCGTATTAAAGATAGAAGCAAGTGAAACATACTGGCAGAGTTTTGATTTTAAGTTCAGGCGGTCGCCCTCTCCGGTAATCAGCTCTACTTTTCCGTCACAGGAATCAATTACATGAAAAAATCCGTCGATATCTTTGATATTTCTAATTTTCATTTCTATCTGCTCCTTTCTATTGATACCCTTATCATAATACGATTAGACCGGAAATGCAAACGTAAAAATCCCGATTATTCGTCTTTTTCTCTCATTCCACGATAAATCAATTTTTCTGCCTCTTTTGCCTCTGCCTTTGTCAGCTGTGGAGTGTCTTTCAGGCGGTAATCGATGCCCAGGCTGTCATATTTTACCTTTCCCATGGAGTGATAGGGAAGCACTTCCAGTTTCTCCAGATTGGGCAGTGTGCCTATAAATCTTCCAAGCTCGATCAGTTCCCTTTCTTCAAATGTGATCCCCGGTACCACGACATGCCGGATACGGACCGGGATGTTTTTCTCCGCCAGGTATCTGGCAAATGCCAGCACATTCGCATTAGAGTGTCCGGTCAGTGCCCGGTGTTCCTCATCCCGGATGTGTTTGATGTCAAGCATGACAAGGTCGGTCACAGCAAGCAGCCTGTCGATCTGTTCCAATGGGAACAAGATCCCTGAGGTATCCAGACAGGTATTTATGCCCTCTTTCTTTGCCAGTTCAAAAAGTTCGATCAGAAAATCGATCTGCAGCAGAGGTTCTCCCCCTGTTGCCGTGATCCCGCCTGTCTTATAAAATGCACGGTTTCTGTTAAACCTGGTGATCAGCTCTTCTGCACTTATTTCCGTTCCGCCATCCATCTCCCAGGTATCCGGGTTGTGGCAGTAGGCACACCGCATCGGGCAGCCCTGAAAAAATACCACAAACCGGACGCCCGGTCCATCGACCGTGCCAAACGTTTCAATGGAATGTATCTTTCCCATATGTCTTACATCCTTTCGTGGAATGTCCTTGCAATGACCTCATCCTGCTGCTCTTTGGTCAGCTTGATAAAGTTTACCGCATAACCGGAAACGCGGATCGTCAGCTGTGGATATAATTCCGGGTGCTTCTGTGCATCTAAAAGGGTCTCTCGGTTTAATACATTGACATTTAAATGGTGTCCGCCCTGCTCAACATATCCGTCTAACATTGCCACCAGATTATCTTCCTGGGCAGCCTTTTCTTTTCCCAACGCATCCGGCACGATCGTAAAAGTATTGGAAATACCGTCCTGCGCATCCATAAATGGCAGCTTTGCAACAGAGGCAAGTGATGCGACTGCTCCATGTGTATCACGTCCGTGCATTGGGTTTGCACCCGGTGCAAATGCCTCTCCTCTTTTTCTTCCATCCGGTGTTGCTCCGGTGTTTTTTCCATAGGAGACATTGGATGTGATCGTAAGGATCGAGGTTGTCGGGATACCGCCGCGGTAGGTGTGGTTTCCTTTGACATAACCGATAAAGGTATGCAATACCTCTTTTGCGATCTCATCGGCTCTGTCGTCATCATTTCCGTATTTCGGGAAATCGCCCTCAATTTCAAAATCAATCGCAATGCCGTTTTCATCACGGATCGGTTTTACCTTGGCATATTTGATCGCAGAAAGGGAATCGGTTACCACGGACATTCCTGCAATTCCGGTTGCAAACCAGCGTTTTACCTGCTTGTCATGGAGTGCCATCTGGATCTTCTCGTAGCAGTATTTGTCGTGCATATAGTGGATGATATTTAACGCATTGACATAGATCCCTGCCAGCCATTTCATCATATCTTTGTATTTGTCCCATACTTCCTCGTAATCCAAATATTCCGAAGTGATCGGACGGTACTTCGGTCCAACCTGTTTTCCGCTCATCTCATCGACACCGCCATTGATCGCATACAACAGACATTTTGCCAGATTGGCTCTCGCGCCGAAGAACTGCATCTCTTTTCCGATGCGCATGGAAGATACACAACATGCGATCCCGTAGTCGTCGCCGTGTACCACACGCATGATATCATCATTTTCATACTGGATTGCAGAATGTTTTACAGACGTCTCCGCGCAGAACTGCTTGAAGTTTTCCGGCAGACGCACAGAATAGAGCACGGTCATATTCGGCTCCGGTGCTGCTCCGATATTGTTTAAGGTGTTCAGATAACGATAAGACATCTTTGTTACCAGATGTCTTCCATCCACACCGATTCCACCGATGGCTTCTGTTACCCAGGTCGGGTCGCCTGCAAAGATACTGTTGTATTCCGGTGTCCGGGCAAATTTGATACAGCGCAGTTTCATCACGAACTGATCGATCACTTCCTGGATCTCTTTTTCAGTAAAGGTGTTCTCTTTCAAGTCGCGTTCTGCGTAGATGTCTAAAAATGTGGAAGTACGTCCCAGACTCATTGCCGCACCATTCTGCTCTTTGACGGCTGCCAGATACGCAAAATAAACTGCCTGTGCCGCCTCTTTGACATTGTTTGCCGGTTTTGAAATATCACAGCCATAGATATTAGCAAGTTCTTTTAACATGCCAAGTGCCTGGATCTGCTCGGATAGTTCCTCTCTCTCCCGGATAACATCGGAATACATGATGGTTCTGGTGCTGTTTAACTGCTCTTTTTTATCCTCGATCAGACGATCCACACCATACAGTGCAACTCTGCGGTAGTCCCCGATGATACGGCCACGTCCATAGGCATCCGGCAGTCCTGTGATAATGTGCGCGCTTCTGCAGGCACGCATTTCCGGTGTGTAAGCATCAAATACACCTGCATTGTGTGTTTTTCTGTGTGTGGTAAAATACTCTACCACCTCCGGGTCTACCGTATAACCATTATCCTCACATGCCTTTACAGCCATACGGATTCCGCCGTACGGCTGCAGGGAACGTTTGAATGGTTTGTCGGTCTGAAATCCTACAATCTTTTCTTTGTCTTTGTTCAGATAGGCCGGTCCGTGTGATGTGATCGTAGAGATCGTTTTGGTATCCATATCAAGCACTCCACCCGCTTCGCGCTCCTGTTTCGAAAGTTCTAACACTTCCTCCCACAGTTCCTTTGTGTCTGCGGTCGGCCCCTCCAAAAAGGAGCTGTCGCCCTCATAAGGCGTATAGTTTCTCTGGATAAAATCCCTGACATTGATCTCATTCTCCCAAACACCACCGTTAAAGTTTCTCCATTCCTGTTGTACCATTGCTTTTCCTCCTTTAAAACATCACTATTACTATAAAATGCTGATGTTCCCGGAATTATGCCTGGTTTTTTCTATTTCGTATGCTTATCGTCATAAGAATCAAAAAACCGACAGTCCGGGTTCTTCGCCCAGACGGTCGGCATGTTATCGTTATACTTCACGTGGTACTCCACTTGTTCCGTCAGTCATATAACAACATCATTGTATAACATTTTTTCTCAATAAGCAACCACAAATTTTAATTCATCAAAGATCGTATCCACGATCACACGGTATTCCGCGACGGAGGTCACTTTTTTTATTTTCTTTAAATATTTTTCCGGCTCTACAAACTGCCTGCCCAGATATGCCCACAGTTCTTTCATTTTAAACAGGGTATTCCTGTCACCGGACATCACTGCAAGATACCCCTCTAACACGTCATCATGAAACTGTTTTAGTTTCTCTTTGGTCAGCTTCTCCCCGCCACAGATCTCTTCGATCAGTCCTGGATTTTGTAACAGTCCTCTGCCAAGCATCAGGCGTTCTACCGCACCTGCTTTTTCAAGGAGGCTTTTGTATGCCGCCATAGAATGGATATCTCCGTTATAGCAGACCGGACAGGAACAGCGTTCTCTTGCCAGAAGATATGCTTCCACCCGGGGCGTATTCCGGTAAAAGTCTTTTAATACTCTGGGATGAATGATGAGTTCTTCGAGCGGGTATCGGTTATAGATCGTAAGCAGCCGCTCCCATTCGGTGTCTTCCTCAATACCGATCCTGGTCTTAATGGAGATCTGCAGTGGACAGTCTTTAAAGATCTCTTCTAAAAAGCGGTCGAGTGCATCGGGCTCTGACAAAAATCCCGCGCCCCGCTTTTTTGCTGTAACCGTGCCAGAAGGACAGCCAAGGTTCAGATTAACGATGCCATATCCATACTGTTCTAATTCCCTTGCAATCTCGCAGAAGTCATCTGCACGATTTGTTAAAATCTGCGGGATGACCTGCATCCCCCGATTGTGTTCCGGTGCAATATCATTTAGTTCCTTGTAATTCATCTTTTTATTGGTGATAAACGGTGTAAAATACCGGTCTATCCCGCCAAAATTTTTCTGATATGCGTTCCGGAAGACATATCCGGTGATCCCTTCCATCGGTGCCATGTAAAACTGCACGTCCACTGCCTCTCTTTTCTTATCTTTTTATAATGCTTCCCACTGTGCATACAGGGTAATGACCGTTCCATTCCCGGTACTTAAGTTCTGGATCTGCACGAGATTTCCATAAAATGTTCCGGTTCCATCCGGTGCCATGCTCCATCCGATAAAACGGTATCCTTCACGGACAAATCCGTTTTCCGTTAAAGTATATGGTTTTCCATATTCACAGCTTAATGCTGCGGTTGTACCGCCTGTCGCTCCATTTCCGTCAAACTGTACCGTATAGGTGTTGATCGTCCATTTTGCATACAGAGTATAGTTCTTTCTGGTTCCCTTTTTGATCTGCGTTACCTTGTGTTTGAAGTTTGGCTCTGTATACCAGCCGCCGAAGGTATAGCCCTCTCTTGCCGGTGCCTTTAACTTAAATGTCTTCGTATCTGCATAGTAGGTTGTCGGATTTTCATCTAACATCATACCGCCATTCAGTTCATAATTGATCTGATATGACTTTTTCTTCCACTGTGCATACAAGGTGATTGTTGCATTATTCTTCGCACTCAGATTTTTGATCGTTGCCCGGTTTGCATAGGACTTTCCGCTTCCATCTGCTTTTGTGTTCCATCCGGTAAAGATATAATCAGTACGTTTGAATTTATTGGATGCCAGCGTATATTTTGATCCATAGTTACAGGTCATTACCTTGGTCATAGATCCGCTGGTTGCCTTATTTCCTTTGTATCTTACCTTGTAACTGTTTTTACTCCACTTCGCATAAACCGTCACATCACCGGTGCTTCCCTTTGCGATCTGTGTCACTGAAGTCTTATAGTTCTTCTCTTTGTACCATCCTAAGAAAGTATAACCTTTCCGCTTTGGTTTCTCAAATTTAAAGGTCTTGGTGGTAATCGTATAACCTGTACGGGCATCATCCGAAATGGTTCCTCCCTTTAATTCATAATTAATCTGATAGGTTATCTTTTTCCACTGTGCATACAGCTTTACGACAGCTCCGTCTTTGGTTGCAAGATTTTCCACTTCCTCTTTGTTTTTATAAGAGTCACCCTTGCCATTTGCCTGTGTATTCCACCCGGTAAATTTGTAACCGGTACGTTTAAATTTATTTTTCTTTAACTTGTATAAACCATCATATTCGCAGTTCATATTGGCAACAGAACCACTGGTCGCCTTATTTCCGTAAAAACAGATCGTATACTTGTTGGCGATCCATTTTGCATAGATAGAAATATCTCCAGTAGAACCTGCTGTGATCTGGGTGATCTTATTCGTCAGAGTACTGTCTGTATACCAGCCTCCAAAGCTGTATCCGGTTTTTTTCGGTTTCTTTAGTTTGATCGTATCATCATCCTTGGTATAGGTGTCCGGATTTTCGTCATTATTGGTTCCATCATACAGATAGTAAGTGATCTTGTATTCTGCCGCCGGGTCCGGAGTCGGGTTCGGATCAGATGAGGCTGACTTATATTTTGCCCAGTAAGTATCACGTGCCAGTTTTGCTCTTGATTCAAAATAAACGCTGGCACATCTCTCAAAATAACGTGCCCAGTTATAGCCTGCAGTATAGGCTCCCTGTGCTGTGTTTTCCACATTCTTTACTTTGGAAAATGCACTTGCCTCACTGTGTGTCAGCTCGTACTGTAAATATTTTAACTGCGCATTCAGCGTCTTATAATCATATCCATACTGGGAACAGTAGGATTTCAACGCATCAAAACGCACGCCATTCCACTGGCAGATACCATAGCTTGTCTTTCCATTTGTATCGATCACGCTTGCGGTCGGATTGAAAGAAGACTCACTGTAGATATTGGCAAGGATACCACATGCTGCTGCCGTGTTGACTCCAAGATCATTTTTTAAGAAGTTGTAAACGGTCTTCTCATTGGATGAAGCGGATGCCAGCTTAAACGTACTGTTTCCATATGCTCTGGTCAAAAATACACCGATGTACGGAATATCATTCAGCGCACTTTTGCTGACCGGATATAAATCCTCGTCCCACTCCGGGTCAAACTCATAGTAAAAATAATTGGTGTTCTCGTAATCACCTTTACAGTTCCAGGTAACCGGTATCTTTACCGGCTTATCCTCTCCCTCCACATAAGCCTGAATCGTGGATGGCATCTGTTCCAGTAATTTTTTCAGTGCGATCTTGTTGCTGCTATGTATGCTGGAAACCGTATCGTCAAGGGCAACAAATTCCGTGATCCGTCCGCCCTCGGTAACTTCGCTCTCAAATGACTGCATCTGCGCGGCAGAGACGTATTGCTCTGCCGGGATGCCGGTTACAAATATGCCTGCTGTCAGCACACCTGCCAACAAGTAGTTCCATATTGTTCTGACTTTTTTATTCATTCCATACTTCCTCAAATCTAATAGGTTTTGTAACGGTTACTGATGCTTACTTTTCCACTTACGCCGTCTACAGTAGCACTGTCGCTGTATCTCCACATTACGACATTACCTTTTCCCTGATAGCCATGTCCCAGGTTCTCAGCACGGCAGTTATAGATCCACAGATCCATTCCGGTAAGCAGGCTGGTATCCAGATATTTCTCCGGATATGCCTTTAAGAGGCTCTGGCTGATACCTAAGATGAAGCTGTAACCTTTTCCTGCATTTACGATCTGGCTCTGGAATGCTTTTACAAATTCTACCCGCTCCGTCTTGGTTACGTTGTTATAGAGCAGTTTCTCTGACTCTAAGTCGTAAACAACCGGGTAATCCAGTTTCTCGCCATTTAAGATGCTTAATACCTTTTTCGCCTCGTTCTCTGCCCCTGTCTTTGTCTGTGCGGTAGAGTAGCAGATGACACCGACTTTCAATCCTGCTGCTTTTGCATTTTTCAGGTTTGTCTTGAAATTCTTGTCCTCTGTTGTTCCATTCGTGATACGGAGCATGACATACTCGTATCCTGCTGACTTGATGTTGTTAAAGTTAATAGATCCATTGGAAGCAGATAATTCGAGTCCCTTGTTCTCGGTTCCAAGCTTATCTTTTACGGTAACGGTTACTTTCTTTGTCATGTTGTTAGCCGTTGCACTGATGGTCGTTGTTCCTGCTTTCAGCGCATAGATCGTTCCGTCTGAAGTAACCACTGCGATCTGTGCATTATCAGAAGACCATGCCACATAAGCATTCGGTGTTGCCTTTGCTGTGATCTTCATATTGGTTCCGGTTTTCATCGTAACACTTGTTGTACTCAGCTCTAATGCTGCTGCAGTTACTGCGACCGGTGTTGTAAAATCGCTGATCAGATTATCACGGATCGCCTGTACTTTATAGTAATAGGTTTTTCCGATGGATACGTTGCTGTCAATAAAGGAGTTCGTATCACAGATCTCACTTGCGATCTTATAGGTTCCGGTCAGTGATGTGCTTCTTACAATTGTATAAGTCTTTGCTCCTGCTACTGCAGTCCAGGTTAATTTGATCTGATTGTTGTCAATGGAGGTTCCTGCTAAATTCGTCGGCATTCCAAGTACCGATGCTGCTGATTGTACATCCGAATATTCACCGTAAATTTTCTTGCCATTCTTTTTCACAAAAGCACGAACCTTATAGTAATAAGTTTTTCCGGTTGTCAGTTTGCTGTTATCAAAATATAGTGTGGATGCAGAATTGATCGTCTTTACAGATTTATAGGTTCCGTCTGCTGTTTCTGAACGTCTGATCTGATATCCGCTTGCTCCTGTTACCTGTTTCCAGGAAACACGTACAGTCTGGTAATCTAAAGAAGCTGCTGTCACCGTCGGTTTCGATGGTGTTACCTGTTTTGATACCGCAGCGGAATCGGCACTGTATACGTTCTTTCCACCTGACTTATAGTATGCGCGGATCTTATAGTAATAGGTGTTTCCGGTTACCAGTCCTTTGTCGGTATAAGATGTTGTCTTTCCGTTTTTGATGGTTGTTACTTTTTTATAGGTTCCTTTTTCTGTAGTACTACGGTAAATGACATAACCATCTACATAACTGCCGGAGGACATCTTGACTTTCTTCCAGCTTAACTTAAGCTGATCCGAACCAGATGCTTTCACCGTAAGTGTTGGTGCTGCCGGTCCTGCTGTTACTGCTTTTACGGCAGAATAGGCAGATGCCATTCCGGTTCCGTTTTCCAGCGTTCTGGTACATCTTACTTTGTAATAGTATTTCTTTCCAAAAGCAATATTGGCATCTTCAAATGAATATTCACTTGCGCCACTCTGCACGGCTACGGTTCCAATCAGACTGTATCCTTTCTTTTTGGAGGTAGAACGATACACTTCATATCCGCTTTCGCCACCTGTTGTTGCTTTCCAGGTCAGCTGGATCGTTCCGTCAGATGCGGATGCTGCTTTCTCAATCGCTGGTGCAAGCAATGTCGGTGTTGCCGTAAGGAGATTGGAATCCAATCCAAGTACTACCTTTTTCTTAGAGTTTTTCGTGTATGGCACTACCTTAAATGTATATTTTTCACCTGGTGTCAGATTTTTTACAGTATAAGAAGTTGCTTTTCTCTTACAGCTTTTTATCTTCTTGCTGACTCCATTGGTTACAAGATAAATATTATATCCACTTCCACTTGATGGAAGATCCACTTTCGTCCATGTCAGTTTGACTGCGGTTGCACCTGCTGCCTCACTCTTTACGGTTGTTGCCGGAGCAACCACCGAAATCTGCAATGGTTCGGATGCCAGACCATTTACCTTCTTCCCGTTTACAGTCTTGTAAGCGCATACTTTATAATAATAATTGGTTCCCGCAGACAGTTTTTTATTTATGTAACTGTGGTTTGATTTTCCTTTTACGGTTGCTACCGTCTTGTATTTTCCATTTATACTGGTTGCACGAAGTACTTTATATCCCTCTACTCCCTTCATGCTGCCCCATTTAATGGTAATGCTGTTATATGTCGTATTTTCAACGCTTACCTCAGATGGTGCTGCGATTGTCGGAGTTACTGCGGTCTGATTGGAGTACTCACCATATACCTTGCTGCTGCCACTTCCACAGTATGCACGCACGGTATAAACGTATTTGGTTCCAGTCTTTAATTTTTTATCGGTATAGCTTGTTTTATTTCCGCCCTCAACGGTTTTGATCTTCTTGAAATCATCATCACCGCTTACCTTACGATATACTTCATATCCGCTGGCTCCGCTGACTTTGTCCCAGCTCAATTTGACGGAAGTTACACTCTTTACCTGTGATCTTAAGTTTGTTGTTCCCGGCATCGGTTTTACAGTAGCTGCATCGGATGCATCTCCGTAAACTCTGGTTCCGTTTACGGTGCGGTAGCCTTTGACCTGATAACGGTAGGTTGTTCCCGCTGTCACATTGTTATCTGTATAATCGGTTCCTGTTACAGTGGAAAGCTCTGCAAAGCTATTGGATGCTCCTTCTGCACGATATATGGTGTAACCCTCTGCTCCCTCTAATGCTCTCCATCTGATCTGCACACTGTTGTATGCAACCGCACTGGCACTCTCTATCGTTGTCCTGCCAAGCGATAAGGTAACTGCGATCTGTCCGTAGGTGTCAGATTCTGCATACTGCTGTGTGTTCGAAGCATCTTTATAAGTAACATAGGATCTGATGCGATAGATGTATTTGGTTCCAAGTTCCAGCCCGCTGTCTTTGTAGGATGTATTGCCCTCTACCTCTGCAACCATCTGAAACTCTGAATCGCTCTCTCCCTTACGATATACACGATAGCCTTTTGCTCCCTCTGCTGCGCTCCAGGAAAGCTCTGCTGACTGATAAGTCGTCTCTGTCTGATTGACACTGGCCGGTGCCGCCGGTGTTACGATCACATGGTACTCGGTCGTATACTGGGTGCCCTTTACCTGTAATGTCAGGGTTGTAACACCTGCTTTGACACCAGTCACTTTATTTCCTGCTGCATCTAAAGAAATAATGCCAAGCCCGTCATCTGACCATGCTGCCTCTGCATCACTTCCAGTTGCCGACGGATCGGTATAGGAAATGGTATACTCCGGCAAGGTCAGCTGCTCACCGATCGCGATCACACGATACAATACCGCTGTATTTAAGGTTACCCCGTTTGGTATCTTTTCTTCTTTTGTCTCGGTCTCTTCGGTTGCCTCAGTCGTTTCCGTGGTCTCGGTCACCTCGGTATTCTCTGTGGTTTCGGTTGCCTCAGTCGTCTCCGTGGTCTCGGTCGCTTCGGTATTTTCTGTCGCTTCCGTGGTCTTTTCCTGTTCTGTATTCTCATCCGTACCGGTTTCCCCGGCATTTTCTGTCTCAGTTTCGCTCTGGTCCGATGTCTCGGATGAGTCCTGCGTTTCCGCCTGTACTGATGTGGTCATGGCTGCATAGCTCACATTTTCAGAACACAAAACCAGGGTCCCTGCAAGTACAAGACATGCGCCACGCTTTAACCATTCAAGCTTTTTCCTCATCATAACGCTCTTCCTCCCATTTTTCTTGTTCAAAATAATATTTTCATCATTTGGGACTATTGTAACACAAAAAGAATCGTGTTCATAGAATCTCTTTCATTTTAAATAAAACTTAAGATTTATCCATATAACACTGTACTCTCGGCGAGAAAAAACCCCAGGCTTGCATACGCAAGCCCGGGGTCTAGGTTTCCGGCACTTCAATTTCCTTGATGCTGACCTCATTTCCAGTCACAAGGTAGGTATGTTCACTGCCACACTTTGGGCAGATCTTTCCATGTGCCACCGTGTCGTAGTCTTCGCCGCATCCCTCACAATGCGTGATGGCATGAAGTTCCTCGATCTTTAATTCAGAACCCTTCAGGGTCTCGGTCCGGTCGGCTGCCCACCGCCAGCAATCGGTAAGGTAAGAGGGAACGATCCCCGATACCTCTCCGATCTCTAACGTAACAGCGGACACGAGCGATACCTGATTTTCTTTCGCAATCTGTTCCACGCTTTTGATCACATGGAACACAATTCCAAGTTCGTGCATCTTTTCTCTCCATCATCGGAATCTTATTTGTCTTTCTTACCAAAACGGATCTTCACTTCACGTTTTAACATGTAAGGAAGGATTCCTTTCATCTTGTCTTCTGCTTTACGCATTGTACTGCATTCCGGTAAATCTCTGTGCAGATGGATGGCATCAAATTCACACTTGGTTGTGCAGACACCACATCCAATACACTTATTCGGGTCTACTACAGATGCTCCACAGGAGAGACAACGTGCAGTCTCAATCTTGATCTGCTCCTCTGTCAGGGTCAGATGTGCATCCCTGAAGGATTTATGGATATCGATCTTCTCATCTTTTGCCGGTCTCTGTCTGGATGCGTTATCGTACTGGATCGGTGCCAGATTGGTCTTATCCAGCTCGATGAACTGGCGGCGGTTTCTTCCGATCGTCATGCTTGCATTCTTATGGACAAAGCGATGGATGGATTCTGCACCCTCTTTTCCGGCTGCGATCGCACTGATCGCGAAGTTCGGTCCTGTGTAAACATCACCACCAACAAAGATGTCCGGCTCAGCGGTCTGATAGGTCAGTTCGTCAGCAACAGCTCCGTTTCCTCTTCCAAGCTCTACCTTGGAACCCTTCAGCAGGTCGCCCCAGAGAATGCTCTGTCCGATACTTAAGTATACGTTCTCACATTCTACGGTACGGGTGTCATTTTCATCGAACTGTGGATTGAAACGTCCGGTCTCGTCTTTTACAGAAAGACATTTCTTTAATACGATACCGCATACTTTTCCATCTTTTAGCAGTACTTCTTTTGGACCCCAGCCACAATTTACCTGGATTCCTTCTTCTTCTGCCTCGGTTACCTCATCGTCAGATGCCGGCATATGATCTCTGTCCTC
>JBNMKU010000057.1:0-15821 GCA_050874505.1 Roseburia sp.
AAATGATCTTCTCCGGCTGCTCTTTAAAGCCTCCTGCCGCATCAACTAATTCGGCATAATTCGTTCCAATGCTGTAAAGGAAGTTTCCAGGTTTTACAACTGCATCACCGGTTATGGTAGATACACGCTGCATAACAGGTTTTCCAAGTTTTACCGCATTGTAAATGGAAATGATCGTCTCAACGTTGTCTACGATACATCCAGCATCTGCCGGAAGCATCTTGGAATTGATTGCTCTGCCGGTTACTGCGTAGATGAGCTGACGCTCTCCACCCTGTGGATACTTGGTCTGTAACGGACAAACCTCAAGTCTTGGCTCGTCTTTTACCAGTTCCTGTAACTTTGCGATACAATCCGGTTTGTTATTTTCAATACCAAAAATACCTTTGGCTTTTCCGAAAAGCTGTAAGATGATCTTCATACCTGCGATCAACTCTTCCGGATTTTCTAACATTCTGCGGTAATCTGCCGTCAGGTACGGCTCACACTCCGCACAGTTTGCGATGATATACTCAATCTTTTCCGGTTCTTTTGGTGAAAGTTTTACATGTGTTGGGAAACCTGCACCACCCATACCAACTACGCCTGCTTCTTTGACTTTGTTGATAATCTCTTCGTTTGAAAGAGCTGTCACATCCTCACAAGGTGTATAAGCCACCTCCTCAAATGCTCCATCATTTTCGATGACGATAGAGTTTACCATGTCGCCAACTGCTACGCGGCGCGGTTCAATAGCCTTTACAGTACCAGATACCGATGCGTAGATCGGAGATGACACAAAACCGCCCGCTTCTGCGATTTTCTGTCCCTTCAACACGTGATCGCCAACTGCTACTATTGGACTTGCCGGTGCTCCGATATGCTGTGATAACGGATAGACCAGATCACCCTTGGGTAAAACTTCTACGATTGGCTCATCTTTTGCTAATTCCTTTCCTTCATAAGGATGGACGCCGCCTTTAAATGTTTTTAAACCCATTTTTCGTGCCCCACTTTCTCTTTTTTGTATTGTATTCCATGCAGAAGTCACAGAACACTCATCTTCTAAATTATATCATATTTGTATTCAATTTGAACAATAATATTGTTTTTTTTTCAATACGTTTTGTTAAATTCTTCACAATTTCATACATTCCGCTTTTTTTGTTGTACTTTTATTCTCAAATTCTTTTCGTGATTTTTAACAAAAAAGATAGTATAATGGGAAAAGCAACGAAAGGAGATCCGATTTATGCAGCACTGGCAGGAAACATTATCTTATGACTTTTCAAATCCAATGATTGATTCCACATTTACACCAGACGCCATCTTTTTTGATATCGAAACCACCGGCTTCTCTCCTGCAAAGACAAGCCTGTATCTCATTGGATGTGCCGTAAGAAAAGGACAGGTCCTTGTGATCGATCAGTTTTTTGCGGATGCTCCATCGGAGGAACAGGACGTGCTCCTTTCTTTCTTTTCCCTGTTGGAACAATACCAGACGATCATTTCCTTTAACGGAATCGGATTTGATATTCCCTACTTAAAGTCCAAAAGTGAGACCTACGGCATCAAAGAGCCGTATCCCTCCCATGAAGTTCTGGATATCTATAAACAGGTGACCAAAATGAAATCTCTCCTGCATCTGCCAAATCTAAAGCAGAAATCAATCGAGCAGTTTTTGGGGATGAAACGGGAAGATATCTATAACGGAGGCGAACTGATCGAAGTCTACCACCGCTATGTCAGGACTTCCTCCGATCAGGATCTTGCCCTTTTAAAGCAGCACAATTACGAGGATGTCCTTGATATGCCGCAGCTTCTTACCGTTCTTTCCTATCCGCACCTGTTGGAGGGAGATTTTGAGATCACTTCCCTCTATGCCAACGAATTTACTTCTTATGAGGGAACGACTGAAAAGGAACTGATCTTTGAATTAAAAAACCAGCATCATCTCCCCGCTCCGGTCTCCTGTAAAAAAGACGAATTTTACCTGACGGCCTCGGGGTATGAAAGCAAACTGGTGGTACGTCTTTACACCGGAGAACTCAAATTTTTCTTCTCTGATTACAAGAACTATTTTTATCTGCCAGATGAAGATTATGCCGTGCCAAAATCTCTTGCTGGCGGCATTGCCAAAGAACACAAAAAGAAAGCGACTGCCTCGACCTGCTATACCAGAAAGAATGCCATTTTTCTGCCACAGTATGGTTCCGTCCTCTCCCCTGCTTTCCGTGCCATGTATCGGGATAAAAAGAGTTATTTTGAACTGTCGGAAGAATTTGTCACTTCAAAAGAAATGCAAAAAGAATATCTGTTACATGTACTTTCTTATCTGATGTAAGAAAGTACAGAAAAAAGCATCCCTTTCGCTTGTCCCGAAAGAGATGCTTTTTCGCTCACTATGCTTTTTCAAAAAAGAATGATTTATTTCTGTTAAATCCAATCTCTTTGTAATTCATAATCTGCTCTGTACTGCCGATAAACAGCACACCGCCTGTTGTCAGAGACTTCTGGAATTTCTGATAGATCTCATCCTTTGCCTCTTCCGTAAAGTAAATGACAACGTTACGGCATACGATCAGATTGCAGCCACTTGGATAAGGATCTTTTAACAGATCGTGTTCTTTAAATTCCACTCTCTTTTTGATCTCGTCTGAAATCTGATAAGATGTTCCAACCTGTGTGAAATATTTTTTCTTCAGATCCTCTGGAACAGATGCAATACTCTTTGCATTGTATAAGCCCATCCGCGCTGTATCAAGCACCTGCTTGTCGATATCCGTTGCGATCACTTTGATATTGGAAAGCGGAACCTGTCTGGACAATGCCATAACCAGAGAATACGGCTCATCCCCCGTCGAACATGCCGCACTCCAGATCTTCAGATTCTTGCCGAATTTCTGGATCAACTGCGGGAACACCTCTCCCTCTAAGATCTTCCACTGCTCCGGGTTCCGATAAAACTCGGAAACATTGATCGTGAGGAAGTTGATGAACTGTTCAAATTTTTCTTTGTCCTTTTTGATCAATGCAACATATTCATCATAAGTCTTAATGTTGTTTTTTGTGATCAACGTGTTGATCCTACGACGCATCTGTTTTTCTTTATAGGAGTTTAAATCAATTTTAGCAATGCTAAGAACATCTTTTTTGAATTTTTCATAATTATCTGTTTCTAACATAGCAAACACCTCGCATTGTTATTCCTTCTTATGGTAAAAATAGGTTTACAGAACTGCAAACCTATTTTTATGGGAATATTTTTATTCTTCTGTTGTCTCTGCATCCTCAGCAGCATCATCGTCTGCAAGTAATGCTTTCATAGATAAGCTGATCTTCTTATCATCTTCGTTGAAGTCAACGATCTTTGCTTCGATCTCCTGTCCAACTTTTAATACGTCAGAAGGTTTCTCTACATGCTCTTTGGAAATCTGTGATACATGAAGTAAAGCATCTACACCAGGTGCAAGCTCAACAAAAGCACCAAAGTCTGTCATTCTTGCAACTTTTCCTGTTACAACGTTGCCTACTGCATATTTCTCAGCCGCACCATTCCATGGGTTCTCTGCCGGGAATTTCATGCTGAGTGCGATCTTGGTCTCGTTGATGTCTTTGATGAATACTCTTCCGCTGTCTCCAACGTTGAATACTTTCTTCGGGTTCTCAACTCTGCCCCATGACATCTCAGAGATATGAAGTAATCCGTCTGCTCCGCCTAAATCGATGAATGCACCGAAGTCTGTTACGTTCTTAACAGTTCCTTCCATAACATCACCAACTTTGATCTTTGCAAACAGTTCTTTCTGCTGCTCTAATTTTTTCTCAACGAGTAACTGTTTTCTGTCACCGATGATTCTTCTGCGTTTTGGATTGAACTCGCTGATCACGAACTCGATCTCCTGATCTTTATATTTTGTTAAATCTTTCTCATAAGTATCAGATACAAGGCTTGCCGGGATGAATACTCTTGTCTCATCTACGATCACGCAAAGACCACCATCTAATACCTGTGCTACTTTTGCTGTTAATACTTCTTTGTTCTCAAATGCTTCCTCTAATCTCTTGCTTCCTTTTTCTGCAGCAAGGCGTTTGTAAGTAAGAAGTACCTGTCCCTCACCATCGTTTACTTTTAAAACTTTTGCTTCCATAGTATCGCCTACAGATACCATAGTGGTCAGGTCAACGTTAGATTCATTTGTGTACTCATTGCGAGTAATGATTCCGTCTGATTTGTAACCGATATTAAGAACGATCTCGTCAGGTTTTACATCGATAACGGTACCTTCAACTACCTCTCCATTTCTTATTGTTTTAAAAGATTCTTCCAACATTTGTTCAAAGCTCATTTCTGACATTCTTTTGAACCTCCTCAATAATTTTGTTTGGGGTAGAAGCCCCTGCGGTAATACCTACGTCATCGACAGACCGGATAAAATCCAGATCCAAATCCTTTACAGTTTGTATATAGTAAGTATTTTTGCATTCTTTTTTACATATTTCAAATAACTTCTGTGTATTAGAACTACTCTTGCCGCCAACAACAATCATAGCATCTACCTGCGCTGCGATCCCGGCTGCTTCCGCCTGCCGCTCCTCTGTAGCATTACAGATTGTATTTAAAACAATTATATCATAACCTTTTTTAGTTATAATTTCAACTAATTCTTGAAATTTATTGTAATTAAATGTCGTCTGTGATACAATACAGACTTTCTGCCCCAGATCTGCATTATAGTTTTCGGCATCTTCTTTCGAAGAAATAACCCTTGTTTCCTCAGAAAATGACCAGCTTTTGATCCCTTTTACTTCGGGATGGTCTTCGTTTCCGATGATCACGATCTGACAGCCCTCTCTGCTATAGCGTTCCACAAGACGATGTATTTTAAGTACAAAAGGACAGGTTGCATCAACGATTTCATATCCTAACTGCTCAATTTCGTCACAGACTCCTTTTTCCACGCCGTGTGCCCGGATGATGACAGTTCCTTTCTCTTTTGCACGCTCTTTAAGCTCTTCGATCGAATTTACAACGATAACACCCTTTTTTTCAAGGTCGTGTACCACTTCTTCATTATGGATGATCGGTCCATAGGTATAGATCGGAGTTCCTGCTTTTTTTTCGATCTGATCATACACGGTATCTACCGCACGTTTTACGCCAAAGCAGAACCCTGCACTTTTTGCCAGAATAATATTCATTCCTATTCACCCTTTTTTTTCTGATAAATCTCACGGATCGCCGCTACCACCTCATCGATCGTCAGATCGGAGCTGTCAACGAGAACGGCATCCTCTGCCTGTTTTAGTGGAGAAGTCTCGCGGTGCATATCGCGGTAGTCACGTTCTATGATGTCCTTCTCGATCTCTTCCAGATCACAGCTTTCGCCCTTTGCGGTCAGCTCTTCGTATCTGCGTGTTGCACGTGTCTTAGAACTTGCGGTCAGATAGATCTTTACCTGCGCATTCGGCAGAACACAGGTTCCGATATCCCTGCCGTCCATAATGACATCCGCTTTTGCCGCCAGTTCCTGCTGTAACTCGACCAGTTTTTTTCTTACAACCGGATAAACACTGGTTGCGGATGCCATATTTCCCACCTGCTCGGTGCGGATGACACCATTTACGTTTTCTCCATTTAAAAGTACCTGCTGTTCTCCATTTTCATAGGCGATCGTCACATCCACTGCCGGACATGCCTTTGCAATGGCAGCCTCATCATCAGATGCAATACCGTTCTGTAAGAAATAATATGCCATTGCACGATACATGGCTCCTGTATCTACATAAATAAATCCAAGTTCCTTTGCAAGTTTTTTTGCAATTGTGCTTTTTCCGGCACCTGCCGGTCCATCAATAGCGATATTCATACTCATCGTTTTCTTCTCCTTTTGCTTTTTCTATTATTATTCCTGCGTTTTTGCGCTGCCTGCGGAATTTCCTGCCAGATATCCGGTAGACCATGCGATCTGAAGATTATAGCCTCCGGTCATGGCGTCAAGATCCAGCACCTCTCCACAGAAATACAGATGTCTGGTGCACTTTGATCCCATCGTAGACGGATCGATCTCTTTTACCTTAACACCACCCTTTGTGATGATGGCTTCGTTAAAGTCACGCAGTCCGCACAGGGTTACCGGGAATGTCTTGATCAGATTGATAAACGCATGACGTTCTTCTCTGGTAACCTCATTGACCTTTTTCTCCGGGTCGATCCCGCTGACCTCGATCATGATCGGTGTCATTTTTGCAGGGAAAAGTCCTGCCACGGCATTTTTAAACTGTTTGTTCTTTGCCTCTTCAAACTCACGCAGCAGCCGCTTATCGAGCTGCTCTTCTGATACGACCGGTTTTAAATCGATCTTCATGGTAAGCTCTTTTTTCGTCTGTGCCGGCTTTAACGCCGCGCTGGCACTTAAGATCAGAGGACCGCTCACACCGAAATGGGTAAAGAGCATCTCTCCAAACTCTTCATATAATATTTTTTTGCCATCGTAGATCCGGACTTCAACATTCTTTAAAGAAAGCCCCTGCAATCTCATCACGTATTCTTCTTTTGCATAGAACGGAACCAGTGCCGGAGAAATCTCCGTTACCGTATGTCCTGCTTCCTCGGCAAAGCGGTAACCGTCTCCGGTAGAGCCGGTCGTCTGGTACGAAAATCCGCCCGTTGCAATGATCATGCGGTCTGCCATTAAAGTCGTCTGATCCTTTAACTTCACTCCGACTGCCGTTTTCGTGCCGTCCTCTTCCTCCTGCATCAGGATCTGTCCGACCTCTGTATGCAGCATGACTTTGACCTTTTTCTCTTTTAACACACGGTTTAAGGTTGCGATCACATCCGAGGAATGATCCGAAACCGGAAAGACCCGGTTGCCCCGCTCCACTTTCGTGCGCAGTCCGTTCCTCTCAAAGAAATCGATCACCCTCATATTATCATAGGAATAGAAAGCACTGTATAAAAACTTTGCATTTGACATGACATTGGAAAATAAAACCTCCATATCACTTGCATTTGTGATATTACAGCGTCCCTTTCCGGTGATGAAAAGTTTTTTGCCCAGTTTTTCATTTTTTTCCAGCAGTATGACTTCATTGGATGCAGATGCCTCCGCTGCCGCGATTGCCGCAAACATGCCGGCAGGGCCGCCTCCAATCACGATTATCTTACTCATAAAAGTCTGTATCTCCTATTTTTGCGTAGCGCATTTTAATGGAATCATCAATAAAATTAATCTCATCATTTTCGTATACCTGGTATTCATCCCAGATCTCTTCGAGCATCTCAAGTGTTGTCGCCACCTCGCCCTGCTTTTTCATGCAGAGTGCAACGATCAGCGCATTGATGACACTGAGTGGTGCCACCAGAGAATCGACGATGGATGCCATATCACTCTCTGCGATCAGGTTACAGGAAGAATACAGATTCATCGGGGAATGTACGCTGTCCGTCAGCGTAATTACTTTCGCGCTCCGGTTGTTGGCAAACTCCATCGCCTTTAAAGTACGCATGGAATACCGTGGGAAACTGATCCCGATGATGACATCCTCTTTTCCGATCCGCACCATCTGCTCAAAGATCTCACTGGAACTGCTCGTCTGGATCAGATGAACATGTTCAAACATCAGTGTAAAATAAAATGCCATGAAATTTGCGAGCGGTGCACAGCTGCGGATCCCGATAATGTAAATATCCCTGGCATTTAAAATAGTATCTACTGCCAGTTCAAACGCATTTTCGTCAATTTTTTCGAGGGAGGATTCGATCCGCTGTGCATCTGCCTTTAACACGGACTCTAAGATCTTGGACTGGTTGATCCTTCCGTAGGTGACTTCCATCCGCTGTAAGGAATTTAATTTATTCCGCACCAGCTCTTCCAAGGCACTCTGAAATTCCGGATAGCCTTTGTAACCTAAATGCATGGCAAAACGAACCACCGTGGACTCACTGACTCCCACCACTTCTCCCAGCTTTGCTGCTGTTAAAAATACCGCTTTGTCATAATTGTCTGTGATATAGGTCGCCAGCCTCTTTTGTCCCTTACTCAGCTTACTGTAACATTCATTAATCCGATTGCTTAAATCATTATTATTACTCATTGCGCACCCTGCTTCCCGTCTCCCTGCATCTCTTTAACTTTCTTTTTTGATCAGGGTATAATCCTCTAACATCTCTTTGATCTGCTCTTTGGAATTAAACATCAGAACATCGATCATGGACAGACTCGGCTGAAACTCATTGTCATACTGTGCATAGCGGATGTCTCCGGTCTTTAAAAAGCTAAGCTCGATCCCGTTTTCCTCGAATACATCAAAGGAATACAGTTCCTGTCCGCCGATCGCATTGTAATACTCGGTCGCTCCAAGCCGTTTACAGATCTCAAGCACCTTGTCCTGTCCCTTTAACTCGTTGTTCTTCTCGATCGTGGATGAGACGATCAGCTTTGTTTTGATATCCAGATAATCTGCCACCCGCTCAAAAGAATATAAAATATAGGATGCCAGATCTGTTTTCCCTGACTGGAAAATATCTTCCATCATCTGATAGCCCATCTCAAAATACGGGGCTTTCTTGTAGGAATTTTCCAACATCCGGAGTTTCTTTTTGATATCCGCCTCATCGTTGGCAACCTCGATCTCATTGATCTTTTTGAACGGACTCGCGCCGCGCATCTGCACATTGATGTATTTTGGCTCTCCGTTTACCAGGATGCGGTTCCGGTTGATCCATCCACCCTTGATAAAATTCACATCATCATACACGACATATTCGTCGACTGCATTCATCAACTGCCAGTAGCCGATATACGGCATAAAATATGGCTGCATTATTCCTAATTTCATAGTTCCTCCTGATTTACACAATAGCCCATACGCACCGGTCCTTCAATATAGGCGGGCGTACCGTCTTCATATTCAAATTCTGCATACGCGATATCCCAGAGCAATGCTCCGTCAAAGTAAAAACAGATATACTCCCTGCGGATGTCCGTATCAAGCTGCTTATAGCTTCCGATCTCAGTTCCGTCCGCATCATAGAGCCTTACCACATAGGCACCATCCTGTAACTGGTTGGTCTCCTCACATTTATGCACATACAAAGATGGGATACCGACTGAAGCATGGATGCCAAGCCCTCCCTCACCAAATTGCAGGAAACTGGTTCTCTCTTCGATGTCTTTGGAAAAATATTCAGTATTGTGGTTATAATACCAGTCCAGTCCGTCCGGCTTGGATGAGGTCACGATAAAGAAGTGATCATCTTTCTGCATGAAAGAGTACTCGGTAAAATTTCCCTGCATTTTGGACGGAACAGTAAACATATTTTCTGCCTTATAGCTCTGTAAGTCATTGCCGTGGTACGCGTACTGGTTGACCGTGATCAGACAAACAGTAAAAGCTAAAACAACTCCTGCCATGCGGTACCAGCCGGCAGTTTCTGTGCCCTCTTTTAACACCTGTTCTTTTAAAAATGCTGTCACGATATAAATAAGGGTCAGTCCGATCGCCCACAGTGCCACATAGCCAAAGGAATACCACCACCACTTGTCTTCCACCGGAATGTAAAAGATCTGGTCAAACTTCACGCCCGCCGGTGTCATGGAGTAAGAATTGGTCAGCATCTGCAGCATGCAGTTTCCATACACCACTGCAAGCATGGCAATGAGAAAACCTGCCGGTTTCTGGAATCTTCTCTTTTTTGCCACCTCATAGATTGACCAGAGAAGCAACGCAACCAGTGCCGCAAACACGCCCACATTTAAAAGCAGCGCATTGGCAAAATTCATCTCGTGGAACACAACGGAGATTGTAAGCTGTACCGCATAGTAGGCTGCTCCCACGATCAGTTTTACCAGTGTGACATCCTGTATCGTCCCGAGTGAATTTCCTCCGGTCAGTCCGCCGTTTAAGAGAACCGATACCCCTGCTTCTGCCAGACAGGAAACTGCCATCACGATAAGCAGGATGCGGTTTCGTTTCGGAAGCTTCTTTCTCCACAGCAACAGCAGGAAAATGCTGATCGGGCAAAACAGTGCAAATGTCATCTTGGAAAGGCACATCACGATCAGAACCGGTATGGACAAAAGGAATGACCGCTTATCCTCTGAAAAATCATAAGTGATCAGATACAGCAGGAAAAGTACGCCAAAATACGCCACTCCGATAAAGGAAAATTCCTGCATCGTATATAAATAGCAGATCGCAACCACAGCTGCTCCCACCCGAAAATCCATCGAAAAATATTTTCCATACTGTTTCTTGCAAAACAACGTTCCCCAGTATGCGATCATCCCAATGGATAAGATCTGGCAGGCAATAAACGTATAGGTATCAATATGGAGCACCTTCACAAACAGGTACATAAAGATATTGTTAAACTGCGCCATATACAGGTCAAAATCTGATGATGCAATGACGTGCCACAGGGAATTTTCCTGGATCTTACGATAATAAAAAATACCCTCGCACCAGTCACAGCCATACCACAAAAATGACGGGTACAACAGCGAAAATACGGAAAGGATCAGTCCAAAGACCGAGATCCTGACTGCCCGCTCGAAAAACGGATTGTCGATCTGATAGGTTAAAAGCCATGCCACAAAGACCGCCAGCACAAAAATAACAGCGATCCAGAGGAAACGGTAAACCACCCACTCCTGATGCGCCGACCAGCCGGTCAGTGCGATTGCAAGTGCTCCGTCTTTTTCTGTGCCATCCACCTGCGCCGTCTCATAGCCGTGCAGCAGTTCCGGCGTCATCTGCAAAGAAAAGCTGCCGCCGTAGAGTTCTTCGACTGCTACGGATAATACCATCTCTTCTGCTTTTGTCCCACTTAATTCAAACTCTTTTAACTCTAAAAATCCTTTTGCCGGGATCTCGCTCTGCGTGTAGGATCTGCTGTATGTGGCATCTTCCCTCTGCACCGTCACTTTTATGCTGGCATTTTCATTGTCCAGTGCGGAGTCTACTCCGATCGCAAGTGACTTTACATGCGTTCCACTGCCGATTGCAATCGTCTGGGAAAAAGTTTCGCCATCCTTTAACTGCAAGGACTCTGTCTCCATATCTTCCATGGAAACCGTCTTTGCCATCCCGCTTTTTACCAGTTCATAGGACGGCAGGATGCAAAGTGCGCATAAGAAAAAAACACGTAAGGCAAACAGCCACGCACGCTTTTTTGCTTCCATATCCGGAAAAATCTTTTTCATCTGCTTCATTTTCTCATTCTCCTGCCTCTTTTTCATGTTTGCCCCTGCTAAAATGCAGAAACCTGCACAGCGTAGGCACCACTCGCCTTTGCCGCCCTCATCCCGACTTCGGAATCTTCAAAAATAATGGTGTTCTCCGGCGATACGCCAGCCTGCTTCATTGCTGCTAAGTAACATTCCGGGTCCGGTTTTAATCTCGTCACATCTTCCTGTGTGATCAGAATGTCAAATTTTTCTGTCTCTCCAAAACAATCCAGTATCTCAAGTGCATTTTTTCTGGATGCGGTCGTTGCCAGTGCGATCCGGTACGAACCGCGCAGCCCCTCTATCATGGAAAACAGATGCTCATTCTTTTTGGCACTTCCAAGGAAGTCTGCATAGAGCTGTTTTTTCTTTTCATGGATCGCTTCCTGTGTCTTTTGATCCGTGATCCCAAGCACCGGAAGAAATTCCCTATAATTCTTTCCGACAAACTCCCGGATAAACGCTTCCTGTTCGATCTGACAGCCACACAGTTCTGCCGCTTTCTGATAGGAAAAGCAGTTCACAAGTGTTGTGTCAAACAGGGTTCCGTCCAGATCAAATGCTGCTAATTTATTTTTCTGTTCCATCCTCAAACATTTTCTCCACATCTGCAAGAACCATCAAAAGTCCGGCATAGAATACGACCGCGAGCTGCGGATTCTTGCGTATTTTATAAGGCATCAGTCTCAGCCAGTGCACGACCTCGTGATAATAGATGCTCTTGACTGCCTCGTACGGGAATTTTTCAAACAGATAGTTTTTATAATTCTCATACAACTGCTGATAGGCACTCGAACCGGTAAATAAAAATTCGATCCGGTTATCCATTACCTGCACATTCTGTACCATCATCAGAAATTCATATCTGCCATGCAAAGACTGCAATAATTTTGCATAATCCAAAAACGGTGTTTCATGCAGGCTTCCGGTATTCGGGTCGATCAGATACCAGTTTCTGGTATTTGCCTGTCCGCACACGATATTTTCAATCGTCAGGTCACCGTGGATCGCCGCATACTTATCGTGGCAGAATACTTTTGTAAGATACGCTGCATTTAACTTATCCGCATAGTAAGACAGATTCGGATATTCGACTCCGTTTATGACCACCGTACTGCTCTGATAGAAATTGCGGAACTTTTTCATGCCCCATTCTTCACAGATCCGGATATTGGCAAGTACTTTCTTTTCGATGTATTCCTGTATCACGTCATTTTTTGCTTCCCGCACATCCCTGGTATAGAGTCTGTCATTTAAACAGTCTAACACACTCTTTAAAACTGCAAAGCTGTCCTCAGTGGAGGAAGTATGGATATAACGGAAAAATCCGAGTGTCTCTTTCTTATATTCCATATCATAATAGCAGTACTCGTCTGTCTGATACTCTCTTAAAATGGTTGCAACCGGGATATCATCCGCATAGGTCTTTAACCATTCCACCTGCTCCCACAGCTTTCTGGCATCATCCCCGAACGCGTATTTCCGGTAAAAGGTATTTTTCTCATCCATACAAAGGATCGTGGTCGCATTCGAACCGGCAGAGAAATCCTGTAAAATGCTCACATCATTATTGATGGTCAGATACAGATCGATATAATTCTGCTGTCTGCCCCCGAAATAAATATTCAAAAAGGCGAGCTTGTCCGCCGGATTTAACTGTGGCAGTATCTTACGATAAGAATGATACGTCTCCTCTTTCGTATTTTTTATCACAAAAGTCATCAGATAGATCAGGCACAGTGGAAGTAACAGATAGATAAAGAACCATCCGATCCAGCGCATCCCCTGATGTCCCGTCAGACACTCCACTAACAGAGAGCTTCCTGCCATGGAAAAAATCGTCTGAAAGACTCTCGTCAGTGTGAAATCATAGCCCAGCTTCTGTAAAAAGATGGCAAAAGCCCCATAGGATAAAAAGTAACTTACCCATACGCCAACCGTTTCCAGTAACAGACGTAAGATCTTATCCGCACGCAGGGTATCTTTTATGCTGGAAAATACCGCATAGGTCGCAATCAGTATCTTCCGCTCGATATTGCTGTTAAAGATAGTCGCTATCTTCTGTATCATCAGTTTGACCTGTTTCTTTTTCCAGAACGCAAGCACCGACACCACGATCAAAAGCAGTGATAAGATCTCATAGTGCATCGCGATCCCACTGATCTCATCCCGGTGGATGTTTAGCAGGAACAGGGCTCCAAACGCAAAACCGACCGTTATCGTATCGATAAACATGTCTGCGACCACAGAAGCAAACGCCAATACATAACCATTCTTTAAATGTTTTCTGCCGAGCAGATAAATACGCGCCAGATCTCCGACACGAAACGGGATGACCATATTGATCCCCTGCCCGATTGCGAGCACCCGCAACAGTTTTACAGTCGGGATCGTCTCATAGGAAGCCAGCAGACGCTTCCATCTCCTTGCTTTGCAGATATGTCCCAAAATCAGTAAAATAACTGCAACTGCCAAATATATTCCAATCAATTTAACTCCTCAAAATATGCAGACTCTTTTGCTTCCTCATATTCTTCCGGTACACCGAACGGAACATGGAAATCGGTCTGAAATGGTTTTATTATCTTATGCTCCTGTGCCATCACATTGTAGACACCGCTGACGAAAAATTCCTGATAACTGCAATGTTCCAGATACTGTCTTGATGCCTCCAAGAACGTCTCTTTTCCATCAAAATAATAACATCCGCAGATCGCCTGATCGCTGATGACTTCCTTCTCGACGGTCTCTGTCACATTTCCATTTTCATCTAACCGCAGGAAACTGTATTTCGGCGAATCAGACGGGAACGTCAGCAATGCACCATTTACGCCATCCCCGTCCCCACCGATATACTGCTCAAAGGAACGGCACCGGAAAATATGGTCACAGTCGTTAAACACGATCGGATGATCGTCTTTGATCTCCTTGACACCCTCCATACAGGTCAGCACAGCACCGTTTAATACCTCCGGGATCACATGGATGATCGCATCCGGATAATATGCTTTGATCTTTTCATCGATCTGATAGTTCTCTACATGCTCTTTTAAGACAACAAACGTAATGTCCTGCACCTCTATAAACTTTGCAAGGGACTGTGTTGCCCAGTAGAAAAACGGTTTTCCCTTTATCTCAAGCAAAGGTTTTGGAAATTCATATCCATATTTGGAAAATCTGGAACCTTTGCCGCCCATCGGCATAATCAGATGTAATTTCATAGTTTCCTCCTAGTTGTCCAGATGGCTCAGCAGCTGACATTCATTTTCGATGACTTTCTTTAAGCCCTCTTTGATATCTACTTTTGGTGACCAGCCATACTGTTTCTTTGCATGCGAATTATCGCACAGGGAATATTTATTGATCTCATCTTTTAAAATGCTCTCTTTGATCTGATAAGCTCCCTCAAACAGCTCCGGATATTTCTCCCAGTAATGTGCATCACTGGCATACTCCGGTTTGATCTGTTTGCCCATGATCTCACATGCCACCTGATACATCTCATTGACCGAATAATTCTTCATGGAAGAACAGTTGACCGCATCAAAGCCTTCTCCCTGCTGGACTGCGATCGCAAGGTCGATCAGATCATCCACATAAATATAGTCTCTGCGCTGGTTTCCATCGGAATGGAACACAGGAGTTCTGTCGTAGTAAAGCTCCCTTATCATATAAGCAACAAACGGTGGCTGCTTTCTCAAGCAGTCAATGTGTGGTCCGTATACGTTTGCGAAACGGATACAGGTCACATTCATATTGTAGGTTCTGCAGAATGACTCTGCGAAACGCTCGGCACAGTATTTCGTATTCGGATAGATCAGAGTTGGAACTGCAAAGTTATCTTCAACGGTCGGGAATGTCGTCTCATTCTCATACATGGCGTTGGTGCTTGCCTGGATCACCTTTTTCACACCATATTTTCTGGCATTTTCCAGAATATTGACAAATCCGGTCAGGTTGACGTCGATCGCCTCCTGTGGATTGGACTGGCAGTCCGGCAGCGGTGCGATCCCGGCGATATTGTAGATATAATCTACATCCCCTGCTTTTAATAACCCGCTGATGCCCTCTCTGTCACGGATATCCATGTGCAGTACTTCCTCTGTGAAATCATGGTCTTCAAATACCAGATTGTCTGCTTTTCCATAGGAAAAATTATCGATCAGTACTAACGTATGACCATCCGCCCATAAGCGGTGTGCCAGCTGGGAACCAATAAATCCTGCCGCTCCTGTAATCATTATCTTCATCTGAATTTACCTCCTGCTCTACGCTTCTGTTGTCTGAAATACAAAGAAACGCTGTAATAAGAAATTAACGATCATTGCACCTGCGGTCGCACTGACCATTCCAAGGATACGGATCTCGGTGGTTCCGTACACAAGTGCATTGATCGAAACATTGATCCCAATATTGACTGCCTGCGATATCACATAACGCAGTACATGTCCGCCCGATAATTTCCGCTTGTCCTGAAAGGTAAACATCTTGTTCAGGAAAAACGAATAGACACAGGAACAGAACATGGACAATGTCTTTGCCAGGTTAAAATTAATAAACATGCTAAGGATCCAGTAGATGACATAATCCAATAACGTAGAACTGCCA
>JBNMKU010000058.1:0-15685 GCA_050874505.1 Roseburia sp.
GTTGACTGCGGATATCGTGATCACAAGTGTCTGCGTTGTCGGAAGATATGTTTCCTTCGTCCCGGATCCGGCATGGAGTGAAGAAGTAGTTTTAACATTGATGTCTTATATGGCAGTGTTATCTGCCGCACTGGCGATCCGCAGAAATGCCCATATCCGTATGACTGCATTTGACCAGTATCTGCCAAAATCAGTAATTCGTGTGCTGGATATTTTAGCAGATGTAGCAGTTCTGATCCTTGGCATCGTCATGATCACCGTTGGATTTTCCTATGCTGTTCAGATCGGTGCAAAAGGAAATTACGTAAGTATGCCAAACGTATCCAAATTCTGGATGTACTTCCCAATCCCACTGGCAGGTATCGCAATGGTGGTATTTGAGATTGAAGCAGTTTATAACCATATCAAAGGAATTTTTGTAAAGGAGGAGAAATAATGAGCGCACAAGGACTTGCAATCGCAGTATTGCTGATAAGCTTTTTAGTAATGATACTCCTTAGATTCCCAATCGCATATGCAGTAGCATTGTCATCACTGCTTTGCTTACTGACACAGGGATTACCACTTACCACGATCTGTCAGCAGATGGTAAAAGGTATCAGTTCTTTCAGTTTGATGGCAGTACCATTCTTTATCACGATGGGTGTATTGATGGGTACCGGTGGTATCTCGGAAAAACTGATCGCACTTGCCAATGCCTGTGTAGGATGGATGACAGGTGGTATGGCAATGGTAAATATCGTAGCATCTTATTTCTTCGGTGGAATTTCCGGTTCTGCATCTGCTGATACCGCATCCATCGGAAGTATCATGATCCCAATGATGGTAGATCAGGGATATGATGATGATTTCTCTACCGCAGTTACTATTACATCTTCCTGTGAGGGACTTCTTGTTCCGCCAAGCCATAACATGGTTATTTATGCAATGTCAGCAGGTGGTATTTCCGTAGGAAGCTTATTCCTTGCAGGATATCTGCCAGGTGCATTACTTGCTGTTTCCCTGATGGTAGGTTCTTATATTATTTCCAAGAAAAGACATTATCCAAAGGGAGATAAATTCAGTTTCATGGGCTTATTAAAACAGATTGGTGTTTCTATCTGGGCACTTGCAGCAGTTGTTATCGTAGTAGTCGGTGTCGTAGCCGGATGGTTTACCGCAACAGAGTCTGCAGCAATCGCAGTATTCTACAGCTTGATCGTCAGTGTATACATTTACAAAGGACTGGACTGGAAAGGTGTATGGAAATGTTTAGAGCAGTGTATCGATACTTTATCTATCGTATTGATCCTGATTTCTACTTCCAGCATTTTCGGTTACTGTCTGACCACATTACATGTACCGGATATGGTAGCAAATGCCATCGTAGGATTTTCAACCAACCCGATCGTAATTGCACTGTTAATTGACTTGATTCTTCTGTTCCTTGGCTGTATCATGGATATGGCACCGATTATTCTGATCGCAACGCCTATTTTACTTCCGATTGCAACTTCAATCGGTATTGATCCGGTACAGTTTGGTATTATCATGGTATTAAACTGTGGTATCGGACTTTTAACACCGCCGGTTGGTTCCGTATTATTCATCGGTTCCGCAGTCAGTGGTGTCAAGATGGAGCGTGTCGTAAAAGCAACACTTCCATTCTATGTTTGCATGATCATTGTATTAATGTTACTTACATTCGTTCCGGAAGTCAGCCTTCTGTTACCTAGAGTATTAGGCGGATACGGCGGATGATCCTTAGTGGGATAAAGAGGAGGAAATAACATGACGTATCAATTCAAGAGCGAGGTCACGGCAGGAGATTTCTGGAAACTGACAATGAGCAGAACCTACCGCTCCATGGCAGGTGTCTGTAACATGGTGTTTACGGTAGCGATGATCCTGTTTACAGTCAAATTCTTTCGCACATCGAATGATCTGCTGCAGGTACTGATGCTGTTTGGATGTCTGTTATTTCCTGTCATTCAGCCAATCGCGATCTATCTGAAAGCGAAGGGTCAGGCGAGGACGATGCCAAAGGGCGTGGAACTTGCATTTGACGAAAAAGGGCTTCATGTGACAATGGAGGAGCAGCATGAGAGTATTGGATGGAAACAGCTGCGGGTGGCAAAACAGCCTGGTATGCTGATCGTCTTTTCCGATGCAAGACATGGGTACATGCTTACCAATCGTGTCCTTGGGGCACAGAAAGATGCGTTTTATGCGTTTGCAGAAGCAAGAATAGAACAGGCAGTTTAAAATAAAAAGCAAAGTTATATTTACATCAGGTGGTAGGTATGACTTTGCTTTTTCCCACGCATAAGAAGACAGGAGCAGGAAACTTGAGAGAAAAGACAAAACAGAAGTGGAAAGCACTTACCATTCAAAAGAAAATAGCTGTGTTTACCGGGGTGGTTTGCATAACCATCCTGCTTTCTGTTGTGTTTAATTTCTGGGTTGTCCGGTTCTCATTAGTTGATTTCAATGGTATTTTACAGGATAATGCAAAGTGCAGTGAATTGATCCAGACGCTGGAGGAAGAAAGCCTTCTCTTTGAGAGCTATATGAGAAGACCGGATGACGCTGGAAGAAAAAAGCTGGATCTTGCAATGCGAAAGACAAAGCGTGCTGTATATGATCTGCCCTTTCGCTATCAGAAGATCGGAGCCGTACGATATGCAAAGACATGGTCTATCCGTAATACCTACGAGGTGTACTGTGCGAAAAGAGATGCGATGCTTGCAATGGAAGATAATGTAACAGATTATGTCGGCAGACTTTATGAGGTCTACGATATGCAGAATTATTTGCAGCAGTACGCAGGTACGCTGATGACCTGTACCATTGAAGAAGGCGATGTGTCTTACCAGAAAAAGGTTCCGGCTTTAGTCAGTGTGCCGTTAGTCATTATTGTGGTCGGAGTTGTACTGTTATGTGGAATTGCAGAGATGGCAGCATTGATGCAGCAGACCATGATATCCCCCATTTTAAAACTGGTACATGCATCCCAGAAGATTGCGGCAAATGATTTTTTTATTGAAGATGTGCAGGTTGAAAACGAAGACGAACTGGGAGAACTGGTACGTGCTTTCAATAAAATGAAATTTGCAACCGGAGAATATATCATGGCGTTAGAAGAAAAGCGAAAGACGCTTGATCTGCTTCATGAGGAAGAATTAGAAAAATTAGAGACGGAAAAACGTCTTGAGATGATAAAACTGGAACTGCTAAAAAGCCAGATCAATCCACATTTTTTATTTAATACTTTAAATGTGATCGGTGGTATGGCAAGCTTGGAGGATGCAGAAACAACGGAAAAAATGATCCATGCGCTAAGTGCACTGTTCCGTTACAACCTTAAAAATCAGGAGACGGAAGTTCCGTTAGAGCAGGAATTAAAGATCGTCGAAGACTATATGTATCTGCAGCAGATGCGGTTTGGCGAGCGCATTTCCTACCGGAAGGACTGCAGTGTCGATCCGGGAAAAGTGATCGTTCCGGCATTTACGTTCCAGCCGCTTGTGGAGAATGCGATCATACATGGGTTATCCAAAAAAGAAGAAGGCGGAACGATAAGAGTCCATGTCTTTAGGCAGGGAGAACTTCTTTGCATTACTATCGGTGATAATGGACTTGGGATGGAAGAAGACACTTTATTGCATTTGCGGGAAGAACTTGAAAAAGAAGAGGGAAAGACCGGAATCGGACTGGGCAATGTCTACCGGAGGATAAAAGCCATGTATCAGGATGGAGATGTGCAGATCTATAGCAGGAAAAACACAGGAACCGTCATCCGGGTCCAGATCAGATATAAAGAAATGGGGGAAATGTAATGTACCGCGTACTGGTTGCAGATGATGAACCGATCGAGAGAATGATCGTGGGAAAAATAATTCGAAAAAACTTTGAGGGACGGCTTGAGATCGCAGAGGCGGTAAACGGCAGAGAAGCAGTTGCACAGTTTAAAGACAAGGGATGCAGAATCGCACTGCTTGATATCGAAATGCCGGGGGTTACCGGCTTGGAGGCAGCAGAGCAGATCAGGGGAATGGATAAAGAATGCTGCATCATCTTTTTAACTGCATTTGATGAATTCAGCTATGCAAAGAAAGCAATCTCCGTGCGGGCACTGGATTACCTGTTAAAACCGGGCACCGAGGAAGAACTGGTGACGGTATTGGAGGAGGCAATCCGGTTACTGGATGAGCGGGCAGATGACGCAGAGTTAAAGCGGAGAGAAGAGCAGTATCCGAAGCCACAGGAAGAACAGAAAGATGCAGAAGTGGAAAATGGAAACGTGCGGATGAGTGCTGTGGCAGAAAACATCAGACAGTATATCAGCGCGCACTACAAAGAGGACATCTCCTTACAGAGTGTGGCAGAAGAGATGAACTACTCGGATGCGTATTTCTGCAAGATATTCAAACAGTGTTTTGACAAGAGTTTTATCGTGTATCTGACGGAGTACCGGATCAGCCAGGCAAAGAAACTGTTATCCGATGTGCGCATCAATGTAAAGGATGTCAGCACAGGCGTGGGTTACCGGGATTCCAATTATTTTGCCAAGGTATTTAAGCGTGCGGTAGGAAGCACACCGACGGAATACCGGATGGAGATGTTAAAACAGGTCGAAGGACAGCAGGCAGCCGGAGGAAGAGAGTAGATGAAAAAAAGATGGATGATGATCGTCGGGATTGCCCTCATCTTAGTGGCAGGGATCATCTGGCGTTACCGCTCACAGCACCAGAAAGAGCCGGAATTTGTCCTTTCCTATGCGGAAAACCAGACGAAAGACTACCCGACAACGTTAGGGGCGCAGAAGTTTGCAGATCTGGTCGGAGAACGCAGTGGTGGACGGATCCAGATTTTGGTACTGGCGGGGGGGGAGCTTGGCGCAGAGAGTGATGTCATTGCCCAGATGCAGTATGGCGGCGTGGATTTTGCCCGTGTATCGCTGTCCCAGCTGGCAGAGTATATCCCACAGTTAAATGTGTTGCAGATGCCATATCTGTATGAGAACTCGGCACATATGTGGAAAGTTCTGGATGGCTCAATAGGGGATGATTTCCTTGATATCGTAAGCCAGAATGAACTGATCGGACTCTCCTGGTATGATGCCGGAGCCAGAAATTTTTACAATTCAAAGAAGCCGATCACCTGTCTGGAAGATATGCAGGGGATGCGCATCCGTGTGCAGGAGTCCGAGGTCATGGTAGACATGATCGAGGCACTTGGGGCATCGGCGATCCCAATCCCATACGCGGATGTGTATTCTGCCTTAGAGCAGGGAACGGTAGACGGAGCGGAAAACAACTGGCCTTCGTATGAGGCGATGAACCACTACGAGGTGGCAAAGTATTATACTATCGATGAACATAACCGTGTACCGGAAATGCAGATCTGCTCCAAACATACCTGGGACAAGCTCTCCGAAGAAGACCAGCAGATGATCTTAGACTGCGCGAAAGAATCGGCACTTTATGAGAGAAAACTCTGGAAAGAACGCGAGTCAGAATCCGAGGCAAAGGCGATCGAACAGGGTGTGGAGGTGGTAGAGCTTTCTTCCGAAGAAAAAAAGCGGTTTCAGGAAGCGGTCACCGGTATTTATGAAAAATACTGCGCCGATCAGATGGATATCATAGAGAAAATCATAGAGGAAAACAAGGAGTGAAGTAGAGTATGGATTTTTTACAGGACAAGAAAAAAAAGAAACAGTTTCTATGCAGTTACAGTGTATTTTTACTGAATGGAATGTTGGCACTTTCCATCGGTTCCCTGCTCCCGTTTATCCGGGATGCAAGAGGATTGGACTACGCGTTCTGTGGATTGATCGTCAGTTTACATTCGGTTGGTAACCTGATCTCAAGTTTTGCAGCCGGACTGCTTCCGGTCGCGATCGGACGGAAAAAGAGCATTTTGTTTTTTAACGCATTTTTTGCATTGTCTTATCTGTTAATTATTTTTGGAAATAACAACCTGTGTGTTGCACTGGCATTTTTCCTGACTGGTGTTGCAAGAGGTGCGACGAGTAACTTCTGCAATACAGCGATCAACAGCCTTGCACCGGGAAAAGCATGGACGATCAACGGACTGCATGCAATGTTTTCTGTGGGAGCATTTTTATTCCCGATCTTACTGACCCTGTTTACCTCATCCAATGAAAACGGATGGGTGGCAGCCTGCTATTTCATGTTGGCAATGGGTATCTTAAGCTGGATCTTATATTCCATGATACCGGTAGAGCAGGATCGTGTAGAAAAAGAGGAAAAGGGTGGAAACTTAGGTTTCTTCTCAGAGCCATTGTTCTATCTGTGTGTTGCAACTTTGTTTTTCTACCTGTGCGCAGAGCAGGGCGTTATCGGATGGATGATCACGTACTTTAAAGATACCGGTTTACTGGATGCTTCATTATCACAGATGACAGCAAGTGTACTCTGGGTGATGATTTTGGCAGGACGTCTTACCACTGCGTGGCTGTCTACCAGAATGCCCAAAGAGAGACTGTTACCGATCATGGGAATTGGTCTGGTATGCTTTTTCTTCCTGTTACTGTTCAGCCGCAGTACCCTATGGATCGTGATCGGGATCATGGGCTTTGGCTACAGCATGGCGGGGATCTACCCGACCACCGTTTCCTTTGCAGGAAATCTGATCGAGAAATATCCGATCGCATGGAGCTTTATCTTAACGATCGCAAGCATTGGTTCCATCGTAATGCCATCCATCATTGGAAAAATTGCAGAAACCGCTGGTATTTTCTACGGAATGGGCTCTATCGTCGTTGTTGTATTTATTGATATGGTATGTATTCTCGCACTTGTGCGTTACATAAAGAAACACAGAATCTAATCAGAGAAAAGGAGAAAACACTATGAAAACAGAAAAAAATCAGATCTGGAATTTTAACAAAGACATCGAATTAGAGCCTTGTGGAGATGGGGTAAACCGCAAGATATTAGCTTACGCAGATGAACTGATGTGTGTGGAAAACCATTTTGAAAAAGGTGCGATCGGTGCGTTACATCATCATCCGCATACCCAGATCACTTATGTGGTATCCGGACAGTTTGAGTTTAACATCAATGGGGAAAAGAAGGTTGTCAATCCGGGAGATGCCCTGTTAAAAAGAGATTCCATCGAACATGGCTGTGTATGCTTAGAAGAAGGGATCTTACTGGATATCTTTACTCCGATGCGGGAAGAGTTCGTCTAAAAAAGGTCTGGTTGAAAAACCGGTCAGGTCATATTATAATACAGATAATGTGAATCATAGGAAACCAGCAGAGAGATGGGAGAAGAGACTATGGAACTTGTAGTAGCACTGTTGACCATTGTGATCGGGATCATCATAGACAACAATAAGAAAAAGGAAAAAGCAGCAAGAAATGCTGCAAAGAAGAGGATGGCAGATCCTCCGGTTGTAAGTCCGGTTTCACAGAAATCGGCAGCATCCGTACAGCAGATGATGGAAAATGCCATGACACAAAAGCAGCAGGAGTTAAAAAAACGCCTGCAGCAGAAATATGGTGAAGTACCGCAACGGCAGACGGCTGCCCAGAGAAAACCATATCCGAAGCCGGCAGGAGGGGGATTATATCAGGAGCCGGCAGAAGAGCCTTCGATCACAGGCAGGGTGGCAGAAAATATCAGAGAGGAATCTGTGGATGAACTGCGGTTAGAGCAAGAGAGAGAAAAACAGTCCTATGATACATTCCCGGTCTTAAAGGCACCGGAAGAGAGCGAACTGATGAAACAGATCGATGATCTGATGATCATGGGATATACGGCAGAAATAAGCAACAGCCGTGATTTTGTGGCAGAGGGGATTGAAATGCTAAATCAGTATGAACTCACCGAGCTTACAATCTAAGTGTTTGAACGGGCAATCATCGAAATGCAACTGGAAAGGACAGAGGAAAGATGACAGAACGTATGCCAAAAAGCGGAGAGATTTACCGCCATTTCAAAAACAAACTGTATCAGATCGTTACAGTGGCAACACATTCGGAGACAGGAGAACAGCTGGTGATCTATCAGGCATTGTACGGAGATTTTGCTGTGTATGCAAGACCGCTAGAGATGTTTACAAGCGAGGTAGACCATGTAAAATACCCGGAAGTGCAGCAGAAGTACCGCTTCGAAAAAGTGGAAATGCAGCAGAAACCGGAAACAGCAGCGGTAAGTAAACCGACAGAGCCGGAAACACAGCCGGTGAGCAGACCGCAAGAGCAGAGCACAGAAGCGGAAAGTGCAACAGAAGAGGGCATTAACCCGGAACTTATGGCATTTTTAGATGCAGATGATTTTGAGGAAAAATACAACATCTTAGTTTCCATGAGAGATACCATAACCGACCGTCTGATCAACGATATGGCAGTCGTGCTTGACGTTGTGATCCCGGAGGGGGATTTGGACGACCGTTATGAGGCATTGAAAAACTGTGTCAGAACCAGACAACGCTATGAGACCATGCGGCTGCGTTAATGGAACAGATCAGGTAACAGGAGGATCGGTGTGGAGACCATAGAGACATATCTGGATGAGATTGCGGCAGCAGGTGCCGGTAAGATCATCATCAGCAAACCGGCAAATAAGGCAGAAGAATACAAAAAGATCGTGATCGAGAAAAAGGAATCCTACTTTCAGGCAGCAGCCTATACACAAAAGCAGGTATTCCATGAAAATATCAGACCGGAGGAACTGGGGACTTATCTAAAGATGACAGTTTCGGGATTCTATTTACAGGTCAATGCGTGGGATGAAACGACAGAATATATCCTGCTGATCTCCAAAAAGGGAAAAGCAACCTGCCAGAAGAAAAAGAAAAAAGAGACGGATGCCATGCCAAAAACGCAGACATCCCACAACCGCAAAAAGAAATATATCTTAGAAGAGGGCACGCCGATCGCACCGCTTGTCGATATGGGCATTTTTACGGCAGAGGGCAAGGTGGTACGCAGCATGTACGATAAATTCCGCCAGATCAACCGATTCCTTGAAATGATCGAGGATGAGGTGGCAGATTATCCGTATCCGCACTTAAATATCATCGATTTTGGCTGTGGCAAGTCATATCTGACTTTTATCTTATACTATTATTTTACCGAGATCCTGCACCGGGAAGTGCATATTGTAGGACTGGATTTAAAGGCAGATGTGATCAGAAACTGCAATGCGGCAGCGCAGAAATACGGATATGAAAACCTGCACTTTGAGATCGGCGATATCAACGGATATCAGGCAGATTTTCCGGTGGATATGGTGGTGACACTGCATGCCTGTGATACGGCGACCGATTACGCGCTCTATAACGCAATCTGCTGGAATGCGAAGATGATCTTTTCCGTGCCGTGCTGTCAGCACGAGTTAAACAGTCAGATCAAAACAGAGGAGTATTCCCTGCTGACCCGTTATGGCATTATAAAAGAACGGTTTTCGGCACTGGCAACCGATGCGATACGGGCGGATCTGCTCGAAGCATGCGGATATAAGACACAGCTGCTCGAATTTATCGATTTTGCACATACGCCGAAAAATATCCTGATCCGTGCAGTGCAGAAAAAGGTGGCTCCGCGGTCCGTCAAAGAAAATTATTTACGGGAAGTAGAGCGTACGATCGAAGAATTTCATTTTAAACCGACACTCTATGAATTATTAAAAAAAGCCGGAAGGATCTAATCCTTCTGGCTTAATGTGCTGTTATGGTACTTTTTGGAAAAGGTAACGTCCTCCCCGAACCACGAAGGAGGGGTAAAGGAATTTGCCTCTTCCTCGGTTTCAAATTCCACTTCGGCAAGCTGTAACGGAGCAAGGTCTCCGGAAAAGACATCCAGCTCGATCGTGTAGTGAGGCGGCAGTGGGATCAGGTAACGCCGCTTTGTTATGAGCCTGCCGTCGATCTTTTCTCTCAGATGACAAAAGGCTTCTTTCGTCAGAGGAAGGTTATATTCCTCCCGTACCATAAGCCCTTTCCCCTTGTAGGTCAGAGTGTAGGTATCGTTGGAGCGGCGGATGCGCACCACGGGATCTGTGTTCAGATAGCCCTGCTCGATTTCTTTGTATGGGTACTGCGCGAGGTCTTCCGGCAGTGTTTGGATCAGATATTTTCGTTCGATTTCCATCATATTCCCCCTGTATGTTACTTGGTAAGATCTATCGTATCACAAAACGGAGCGGGATACCATAAAATAATGGTTGCTATTTGCACAGGGGAAAGATATAGTAAAAGAAAATAACATTTGTTATAGTCAGGAACGGAGGAACTATGAAGAAAATAGGAATTTTTATGGCAGATGGTTGTGAAGAGATAGAGGGACTTACCGTTGTGGATATCGTGAGGAGAGCCAAAATGGAGATCGTGATGATCTCGATCACCGGAAAAAGGGAAGTGACCAGTTCCCATCAGGTGACATTTTTAACCGATGCACTGGCAGCGGAAGTAGATTACGATACCTTAGACGGTATCGTGTTACCGGGTGGTATGCCGGGAACCTTGAATTTACAGGCAGATGAGACCGTAAATAAAGTCATCCGCCAGTTTGCAGCAGACGGCAGATTAGTCTGTGCGATCTGTGCCGCACCGAGCGTACTTGGCGCAGCAGGCATTTTAGAAGGGAAATGTGCAACCTGTCATCCGGGCTTTGAGGAAAAACTGACCGGGGCACAGGTGGAAGAAAAAGAAGTCGTTGTCGATGGAAATGTGATCACAAGCCGTGGCATGGGAACTGCGATCCCGTTTGCACTTGAGATCGTGCGTTACTTTGCAGATGATGAGGCAGTCGAACAGGTCAGAAAAGGACTGGTTTACCGGGCAGATTAAAGCGATCATAAAATTTATTTTCATGAAAAATCCCCTCTGTGGTGCATCATGCCGCCGCAGAGGGGATTTTTTATCATAGAATGTTCGCGAAGCGTACAATCTATTTTAGATGATTATGCCTGACCGGACATCTCCTGCTCCTGTTTCATGATCATTTTTTTGACCATTTCGCCACCGATGGAACCAGCCTGTGCAGAAGTAAGTTCACCGTTGTAGCCTTCTTTTAAAGGAACTCCGATTTCGCTTGCTACTTCCTGTTTGAAGCGGTTCATTGCCTCTTTTGCCTGTGGTACAGCCATTTTGTTTGTGTTAGATCCGGAATTGTTAGATCCACTCATGTTTTTTCCTCCTGATAAATAGAATGATTTTGTGAGTTAGAACATACAATTATTAACTGTAGTTCCTAATCCTAGTATTGACAGGAAATAAAAAAATATGTTGGAAAATTTTGAGAAAATGATTGACAGTTTCTGAAATATGTGCGTATACTTAAAACCGTGAATGAAATATAATCTAAATTTTAAGGAAAGAGAGGTAAGAATGATGATTAGATTATCAAGTCATGTAACAGACAAACAGAATAACCGTCATATGATTACCTCGGTGAGGTCCGGTCTGTGTTAGGAGGGTGCATCTGCATCGTCTGAGAGAAACAGACATACCGTTTTCCTGTAAATAGAGATCCCTGGTAATGTATGAGAATAGGCTTGCCGTTTGCGGCAGGGGCTATACCAGCATTACCGGGGATTTTTTGCGTGAGTGACAAAAATGACGTGAGGGAGTAAGAGAACGGTTGGAACATCGGGGAAATGACTGGGGAATGGAGGAATTTAGACGTGAAAAAATTACACAGCTATCTGTTGGGGCACTGGAAGGGCTATCTGTTCGCCATATGCTCCATGATCATTGCGATCGTGCTGGATATGCTTTATCCGCAGATCACACAGAAAATTGTAGATGACGTCATTATAGGAGGGCAGCTTGAACTTCTGACAAAGCTTCTGATCGGCATCGTAGTTGTCGGCGTTGGACGGAGCGTATTTGGCTATTGCAAGGAATTTACGTTTGATAAGATGTCCGCAACGATAGGAACGGAGATGCGAAAAGACCTGTTCGCACATATCCAGACACTATCCATGAGCTATTTTGACAATACGAATACCGGAGAGCTGATGGCGCGGGTCAAAGACGACGTGGATAAGATCTGGAATGCGTTAGGCTATGTCGGGATGTTGGTGATCGAGGTGATCATCCATGTGAGTTTCGTATTGTACTGCATGTTTCGTTTGAACTGGAAACTTGCATTTCTGCCGCTTACGACCATGATCATCTGTGGAACCGTTGCAATCGTAATGGAGCGGAAATTAGATAAGATCTACGAGGAGATCAGCGAGGAAAATGCGGTGCTTACCACGGTGGCAGAGGAAAATCTGGCTGGCGTGCGTACGGTAAAGGCATTTGCCAGAGAAAAATATGAGATCGAAAAATTCAAATCACATAACAAACGCTACTATGATCTGAATGTGAGCCAGGCGAAAACACTGGTGCGCTATTACCCGATCTTTCAGTTTGTGGGCAAGGCACTGCCGGTTGCAACCACGATCCTTGGCGGAGTCAGTGTAATGAATGGCACGATGAGCCTTGGCGCGCTGGTCGCATTTGTGGAATACAGCAGAAACTGCACCTGGCCGATGGAAATGTTAGGATGGCTTACCAATGATGTGTCATCTGCGGTCGCATCGTATAAAAAGATCAAAAAGATCTATGCGCAGACGGCAGAGATCAAAGATGAGGAGCAGCCGGTCACACTGGAGCATGTGGAGGGCAGGATTGAGTTTAGTCATGTGTCCTTTGCGATCGAAGGAAAAGAGATCTTAAACGATGTTTCCTTTTTACTTCCGGCAGGAAAAACGCTTGGTATTATGGGCGCGACCGGCTCAGGAAAAACATCTCTGATCCATCTGTTACAGCGGTTTTATGATGTGACGGATGGCTGCATCCGGGTGGATGACACAGATATCCGCAAGTTGCGATTAAAACAGCTGCGCAGCAATATTTCTGTGGTATTGCAGGATGTATTTCTGTTTTCGGATACCATCGAGGAAAACATCAAGATGGGAAAACGAAAAAAAATAGAGATGGAAGAGATCAGAAATGCCGCAGAGGATGCAAGAGCAAAATCCTTCATCGAGAAGATGGAGGAGCAGTATGATACGGTCATCGGAGAACGTGGAGTAGGACTTTCCGGTGGACAAAAACAACGTATCAGTATTGCAAGAGCACTGGCAAAACATGCGCCGATTTTAGTACTGGATGATTCCACATCCGCACTGGATATGGAGACGGAACATGAGATCCAGAAAACATTAAACGAATTAGAAGACACAACGAAACTGATCATTGCCCACCGTATCTCAGCGGTACGTCATGCAGATGAGATCATTTATCTGCAGGATGGAAAGATCGCAGAGCGCGGAACCCATGAGGAACTGCTGGAAAAGAAGGGACTTTACTATCAGACCTATCTGGCACAGTACGGCAGTTATCTCGCAGAGGGCGTGACAGGTGTTACAGCATAATCAGAAAGAAGGGAAGTTTATATGGCAGTCAATTCCTATCGGGAAGACGAATATATGGAAAACACCGACAAGAAAAAGATCTTGCGCCGGCTGCTTTCCTATATGCTCGAATATAAAGGAATTTTGATCGCGGTATTGATCTGTATGGGGATCACCGTTGCAATCTCGCTGGTGAACCCGCTGCTGATCGAAGAGGCGATCGATCATTATATCGCACAGTCCGATTTTAAAGGGTTGATGAAACTGGGACTGTTTGCATTAATTTTAAATATCATCTTTATCGCAATGGTAAAGATCCGGATGTATGTCATGGCACTTGTTTCCAACAAGATCCTGATGAGCATCCGAAATGATCTGTATGAACACATCCAGACATTGTCATTTTCTTTTTTTGACAGCCGTCCTACCGGAAAGATCCTTGCACGTATCATCGGGGATGTCAATTCCTTGAAGGATGTGTTGGTCAACATGATCACCACACTGATCCCGGAATTTGTTACGGTGGTCGGGGTTGTCGTCATCATGATGGTGAAAGATTACAGGCTTGCGCTTGCTTCACTCAGCACTATCCCACTTATGATCGCAGGCATCTGGTTTGTACAGACGGCTTCGCATAAGAGATGGCAGATCTTCCGCAAGAAAGGTTCCAACCTGAACGCGTATATCCATGAGGATATCGCGGGAATGAATGTGGTACAGAGTTTTGGTGCGGAGGAAGAGACACAGGAAATCTTTGAGGGGCTGGCAGATGAGCACCGGGATTCATTCCGGGATGCGGTCGTATATGCAGATTTGTTTGGCCCGGTGGTTGATTTCTGCTGGGGCATCGGAGCCATGATGTTATATCTCGTCGGAGTCCGTTTCCTTGGATTTGAACAGGTATCGGTCGGTCTTCTGGTCGCATTTGGAACCTATATCAATATGTTCTGGAACCCGATCATGAATCTCAGCAATTTTTACAATAATCTGGTCACCAATTTAACCGCGGCAGAACGTATCTTTGATATCTTAGATACTGCGGCAGACATCACGGATGCAGATGATGTGCAAAAACTGCCGGAAATTAAGGGAAATGTGGAGTTTTCCCATGTAAGTTTTACTTATGATAAGGGAACACCGGCGGAGACAAAAGTTCTTGAGGATGTGAGCTTTCAGGTGCAGCCGGGTGAGACGATCGCATTAGTCGGACCGACCGGAGCCGGAAAAACAACGATCGTAAACCTGATCAGCCGTTTCTATGACATTGAATCCGGGAAAATATTGATCGATGGCTATGATCTGACGAAGGTTTCCATCGAGAGTTTAAGACAGCAGATGGGAGTGATGACACAGGATAACTTTATCTTCCACGGAACCGTCCGTGACAACATTCTCTACGGAAAGCTGGATGCGACCGAAGAAGAGATGATCGCGGCGGCAAAAGCAGTCAATGCGCATGCGTTTATCATGAAAATGGAAAATGGCTATGATACCGAATTGAAAGAACACGGTGCAGGGCTTTCCATCGGGCAGAGACAGCTGATTGCATTTGCCAGAACGATGGTTTCGATGCCAAAGATCCTGATCCTTGATGAGGCAACCTCCAGCATTGATACTCATACCGAACTGCTTGTCCAGAAAGGCATTGAGGCACTGTTATCCGGCAGGACCAGTTTTGTCATAGCACACCGCCTCTCTACGATACAGAATGCAGACCGGATCTTTGTGATCGATCAGGGCGGCATCTTAGAACAGGGAAGCCCGGCAGAACTGATGCAGAAAAAAGGAGCTTATTACAAACTCTATATGGCACAGTTCGCAGGACTGCAATAAAGTGGTGATGGTTTCGGAAATATTGTTCTGGATCATTTTAACTCAAACAAGTTTTGTATGATACTTTCCGGAGAAATAAATCTCATTATGATTTCGAAGAAAATCCGAGAATTTTAAAAAGCGTTTCTGAAAGGATGTGATCTGTCTTTTTTCGAAAGAACAGCATACGTGCGACTGTCTGTCGGCTGCATACAACAAGCGAGCCCTTTCTGGCTGCACTAAAAGATCGCTCACACAGACGATAGAAAGCCTGGCTCCGGAACTCAAAATCTCCTGCTATTGAAAAAATGGCAGGAGATTTTTCAAACAGTCCTCGCTGGCGGCTACGTTTTGTGTGAGCGATCCTGTAAGTGCAGCGCGAAAGTCCTCGAAATCGTTGTATGTCATCCGGCAGACAGTCGCACGCGGTGTCCTTTCGTTAAAAAGACAGGGCGAATCATATTTTTCAGAAACGCTTTTCTAAAAATTCCGGATTTTTTGAGGCTAATAA
>JBNMKU010000059.1:0-15476 GCA_050874505.1 Roseburia sp.
GGAAGTCCGATCACATAACCGATCAGTGTTGATGTCAATGTCATATAAAGTGTGTCCTTAATGCCCTCTAACAGCATTAAAATGATCTGCTCACTCCACATCTTCGGTCACCTCCTCAACTGCAAGTCCTTTTTCTTTTAAGTATTCCTCAATATCCACCTGCAAATGCCTGTCCTCTGGAAGTCCTAAGATCATCTCTCCCTTGGCAACGCCGCCGACATTTTTGGTATCAGCCCGCAAAATATTGACCGGTGTTTTAAACTGTAAGATCATATTGGCAATAACCGGCTCAAATGCGGAATTTTCAGAAAAGACAATTCGGATTTTTTTATCTCCCTGCATACGCTCCTGTACGGCACCTGCCACAGGTGCATTGTTATTCCCCGGCTGATCTCTTAAGATGAGCTCCCTCGCCGCCTTTGACTTTGGATGGGAGAAAATATCCTCCACCAGTCCGTCTTCCACTAACACACCATGCTCAATGATCGCTACATGGCTGCAGATCTCACGGATGACTGACATCTGGTGTGTGATGATCACGATCGTGATGCCAAGTTTTTCATTGATCTCTTTTAATAGCGAAAGGATCGACGCGGTCGTCTGCGGATCCAGAGCACTGGTTGCCTCATCACACAATAAGATCTTCGGATCGGATGCAAGTGCTCTTGCGATCGCAACTCTCTGCCGCTGTCCTCCGGAAAGCTGTGCCGGATAAGCTTTTTCCTTTTCTGAAAGCCCTACGGTCTTAAGCAGCTCTCTTGCTCTCTCTCTTGCCTCTTTCTTTTTCTTTCCCTGGATCTGCATCGGAAAGCATACATTGTCAAGTACGCTCTTTTGCATCAGAAGGTTGAAATTCTGAAAGATCATTGCGATATCGCTGCGCTGTCCTCTCAGTTCCTTTTCTGTCAGTGTTCCAAGTTCCTGTCCACCGATCAGCACCTGACCTTCTGTCGGTTTCTCTAAGAAATTCAAGCATCGTACCAGTGTACTTTTTCCTGCTCCTGACATACCGATGATGCCGTAGATATCTCCCTGCTCAATGGTCAGGTTGATATCGCTTAGTGCCTCAACGGTCACGCCTTTTTGTTCAAATGTTTTATAGAGATGTCTGACCTCGATTGCTGCCATACATGTTCCCCTTTCTCTCACACAAGAATTTTCTATACAGCAAAAAACAGATGCTTCCATGCGGAAACACCTGTTTTACATTTCTATCAACGCATAAAATCAGATATCTTTCCGCACACGAAACCGCTCCATACAGCACATACACATCATGTCCTGCATAGACTCTGTCATCATCATGGTTGTTCCTGTTGTGTATGTCTTAGTTCCTGTACGCATATCTGATCTCTCCTTTCTTATCTCTTAGACTGCTCTGTCTTGATTTGATAGACCTTATTATAGCAGGTCATTTCCGAAAGTGTTAATATCGGAAACCTTGAGTTGGTTATAGGTTTTTCCTATAGAAGATCACATCACATTTTCCTGATATTTTTTTAATTCTTCTATATAAATGTTGCCGATATGACTGACTTTTGCCCCTTTCCGCTTCACATAGCCGATGCGCATCTTCTCGGTTTCCTTTAGCGGGATAGCCATGTAATCACTGCCGTTTAATTCCTCGCAGATGATCCCGGAGCAGAGCGTATAAGCATTTAATCCTCTCATCAGATTAAGTAACGTTGCGCGGTCATTTGCCTTGATGAGCCTTTTATAATCATAGGTGCTCTTCATTTCCTCTGCCAGATAAAGGGAGTGGTGTTCTCCCTGATCAAAGGAAAGGCACGGATATACATCCAGCTCCTCCATCGAGATGACCTCCTGTGCTGCCAGCGGATGTCCCGACCAGAGATAGACGTAAGTGTCGCAGGAAAACAGTTCCACAAATTCCAGCCCATGTTCCCTTATGATCTTCCCCATGACATTTTCGTTAAAATCATTCAGGTAGAGCACCCCTATCTCACTGCGGAAATTTTTCACGTTTTCTAACACATCATAAGTCGTTGTCTCATGAACGGCAAACTCGTATTGCTCCATCCCCGCCTGCTTTACGGTCTCTACAAACGCCTTGACCGCAAACGTATAGTGCTGCATGGATACGCTGAATTTCTCCTTGACCTGTTTATCGATATAGCGGGAAGTGAGCAGGGTAAACTGCTCCGTGACCTGTCTCGCATAGCCTAAAAACTCCTCCCCTTCCGGTGTCACAAGGATGCCACGGTTGGAGCGCAAGAACAGATCAAATCCGATCTCTGTCTCCAGTTCTTTGATGGTCTCCGATAAACTTGGCTGGGAAATAAAAAGCTGTTTACTTGCCTCATTCATGGACCCGCAGTCTGCTACGCACAGTGCATATCTTAGCTGTTGCAGTGTCATCTGATCCCTCCTTTAGTTTTCTACGTCCCCGGTCTGTTTTAAGTATCTCTTTTTGCTTGAAAAACCTCTTCCTGATACTTCGCTGACCTTATTAATGATGACAAATGCCTCCGGGTCTACCTCATGGATCAGTTTTTCGGTTCTGGCAAGCTCCCGCATCGATACCACGGTCAGAAGCATCATCGTATCATTTCTTAAAAATCCCGTTTCACTGTTTAAGAGTGTTACGCCACGGTCAATATCCTTTAAGATCGCAGTACGGATCTCCTCGATCTTTTCACTTACGACCTTGATCTGCATTTTGGTCGTTCCGAGCATCAGACATTTATCCAGTACGGTACTGTATATGATGACAAGCAGGATGCCGTATAAGATCTGTTCGCCACTGCTTTTAAATGCCTGTAACAGTAAGATCACCATATCAAACACATACAGCGATTTTGAAACAGAGATCTTGAAGTAGCGGTTTAAGATCAGTGGCGGTATATCCATACCACCGGTCGATGCGCCCATGCGGATCACAATTCCGATCCCAGCTCCGATCAGCATACCACCGAATACCGTGCAAAGGATCAGATCGTCGGTCAGTCTGTAATCGCCCAGAACTCTTGTGAACAGTTCCAGTATGATCGGGTAACTGAACGTACTCACGATCGTATTTGCAGCAAATTTCCATCCAAACACTGCCCACCCGATCAAAAACATCGTTACATTAAATATCAGTACAAACACTGTCACCGGTACACCAGCCAGATAATTGACAAACAGCGCGATACCGGTCGTTCCTCCTGTGATCAGTCCTCCCGGCATGATAAAAAGTGCCACGCCAAGTGCATAAGTGCAGTTTCCCAATATGACAACCAGTGTCTCTAACAATCTCTTTCCAATCTGTCTCATCTTCTTCTAATCCTCGTCTGAAAAATCTTCTACTTCATCATGTTTTCTTCGCTTTTCTGCATGTCTCTGCTTCTTTTCCAGCGATCCTGCAATAAGGCGGCAGATTGCCTTATATATTTCCCGTATCACGCCAAAAATAAAAAACATGACAATAAAGCCTATGACACCGAACATAATGTCCGCAAATTCCATGTTTCCGGTATTCGTCACTTTCTGTCCGATCTCTATGGCAAACGTGATCACGATGATCAGCGTAAATACATAGATCCATGCGATCACCATCACATGGTCGTGCTTTGCCAGCCATTTGAACAACGGATATACCACGAAAATAAATGCCATGCCAAGAATACCGATCACAAGAAAGTGCAGTTCCTTGTCGGTAAAATTATATTCATATGCATCATTTAAGCTTAAGATCCTGCTGTGGATCTCCGCAATGATCCCTATGATCCCATATAAAAATTCTTTCATATCTGCAAATTCCTTTCCGTCAGTTTCCAGACTAGATTACCACCATTTTTGCAAGGTTACAAGTAAAGAATAGAATGTCTGCTTCTCCTATAGCACAAAAAAGCGGCGCCCCGCCTTCCCGGAGCTGCCGCTCTTATCGTTCTTTTTTATCGGATCCCTGCCATTTTAAGGAAATACTCATGGACTGCCGTACTGTCGTTTAACTCGGGATGAAATGCAGTTACAAGCTGTCTGCCCTGTTTCGCTGCAACGATCCTGCCATCCACAACAGCAAGTACCTCTGCCTCTCCCCTTACTTCTTCGATATAAGGTGCACGGATGAAAGTCATCGGGATCTGCCCGATCCCCCTAAATTCTTCTTCCGTGTAGAAGCTTCCAAGCTGTCTGCCGTACGCATTCCGCTTTACCCTGATATCCATTGTAGCAAGATAGGACTGGTCTGCCTCCACTTCTTTTGCCAATAAGATCAGACCGGCACAGGTTCCAAAAACTGCCATTCCATTCTCGATTCGCTCACGGATCGGGTCATATAATCCGCTCTCCCTCAACAGTTTTCCCATTACAGTGCTCTCTCCACCCGGTAAGATCAGCGCATCCATCGGACGGTCTAAATCTTTTTTCTGCCGGATCTCAAAATGTTCTGCCCCGATCTTGTCAAGCATCGCTCCGTGTTCTGCAAAGGCTCCCTGCAATGCAAGTATTCCAACTGCCATTATTTGCCCCTTTCTGCCATTAAAAGTGCGATCTCCTGCTCGTTGATCCCGACCATCGCCTCTCCTAAATCTGCGGAAAGTTCTGCAATCAATTTGGCATCTTTATAGTTTGTTACTGCCTGTACAATCGCTGCAGCACGTTTTGCCGGATTGCCGGATTTGAAGATACCGGAACCTACAAACACACCCTCAGCTCCTAACTGCATCATAAGTGCTGCATCTGCCGGAGTTGCCACACCGCCTGCTGCGAAATTGACAACCGGAAGTCTGCCCTCTTCGTGCACATATTTTACCAGATCATATGGTACCTGAAGCTGTTTTGCTGCTTCGAACAACTCATCCTGACGCATATTCTGGATGCGGCGGATCTCAGAATTCATCATACGCATATGACGGACTGCCTGTACGACATCTCCGGTACCCGGCTCTCCTTTGGTACGGATCATGGATGCGCCTTCTGCGATACGGCGTAATGCTTCGCCAAGGTCTTTTGCTCCACAGACAAACGGTACTTTAAATGCAGTCTTGTCGATATGATATACATCATCTGCCGGAGAGAGTACTTCGCTCTCATCGATATAGTCAATCTCGATTGCCTCTAAGATCTGCGCCTCTACGAAATGACCGATCCTGCATTTTGCCATAACCGGGATGGAAACTGCATCCTGGATGCCTTTTATCATCTTCGGGTCACTCATTCTGGAAACACCGCCTGCTGCACGGATATCCGCCGGGATACGCTCAAGTGCCATAACCGCACATGCACCTGCTGCCTCCGCGATCTTTGCCTGCTCCGGTGTGGTAACATCCATGATGACGCCACCCTTTAACATCTGTGCCAGCTGTTTGTTTAATTCATATCTGTTTTCCTGCATTTTCTTACTCTCCATTCTCCTGTTTTCTTTTGTTATCTCGCATTATACAGGAAAATGGCATTATCAAAATAACCAGTTTTTATTTTTTTAACCATACCAGTTTAAGGTTTGGCATCAAACATTGCTTTTAATCCACCTGCCAGTTCCCTTTTACAGTTCTGGCAGAATCTTCCGCTCCGGATCCCGCAGCCACATCTGCCACACTTATATTTGAAGGTTTCTGTCGGCATTTCGACTTTTCCGTCTTTGATGCACACTTCTACAATATTCAGTGCTACTCCGGTCGACTTTGCGATCTCTTCTGCACTGATCGCACCATATTGATCCAGACATTGTTTTATTTTTCCCAGATCATCGTACATCTCATGTCCGCAGATCTGGCATCGGTATTTTCCATTATCAATATAGACCATCCGTCCAAGACACCGCTCGCACAGCTTTGGTCTGCCCGCTTTTAACAGCTTTTCAATGTCTTCCATTCCTACACCTCTATGGTAAGCTCTTTTCGCTATCTTTTTACCATAAATTATACCTATTCTATTTTTTCATTTCAACTAATTTCTCTTTTCCTGCTGTGGCTGCTCTCCTGCTGCCTCTGCCACTGCCTTTTCCCGGTACTCTCCGATCTCAAGCATACGGAACCCCTCTCCGTGCACCTCATTGGATTCCAGGATCACGGTAAAGCTGTCCGGGTCTGCCGCTTTTACTGCCTGCTGCACCAGATACATCTCTTTGTTGCTGCACGCACACATAACGACCTCTTTTTCCTCGCAGCGATAGCCGCCCTGTCCTTTTAATATGGTAGAACCGCGCTCGCAGGTCGCATCGATCACATCGCAGATCTCTTTTCCGTGCTCCGTTACGATCAACGCCATTTTGCCGGAATTGATACCGTACATCAGCTTATCGATCACTGTGGCAAGAAGGAAGTTCACGATCATTCCATAGATGATACCATCCACATCTCCAAACAGGATGGCACCTGCAAATACGATAAAGCAGTCTGTTGCAAACGATATTTTTCCCAGTGAAAAATAAGGACGAACTGCTTTTACACCCATGATGATGAAATCCATACCACCGGTGGAAGAATTGTTCATATAGATAATGGCGTATCCAAGTCCGGATAAGACGCCGGTACAAAGTGCCGCAAGCAGACGGTCGCCTTCATACACCGGGAACAACGGTGCCACATAATCTATGATAACAGATGAGATCAGCATACACCGCATGGAACTGATAAAGAATTTTCTTCCCAGCAGACGGTAACAAAGGATCGCAACCGGTATATTTAAAAGAATCGTAGAAAATCCGATCGGCACCTGAAATAACTGATATAAGATGACAGAGATACCTGAAAATCCGGAGATCGGGAACTTTGCATGCACTGCAAAATTATAGATACCTGCCGCGATAAAGATACTGCCAAGCACCTCCGCCGCAATCTGTCTTGTCATTGCAAATACTTTCTGTTTCATAGGAAAACGCCTCCATAACTGCACTTTTTCTTTCCATAAAAATAGAACGCTTCCGCAAATTATACGAATATAATATGCTTAAGCGCTCTTTTCCTTTGTTATTTTAGCACCGGGAAAAAGAAAATGTCAACTCCCCTAAGGTGTCTTTAACGTAACATCATCCAGCAGATGAAGTCCATGTCGCTTTGCAAGTTCCAGACATTTCTGATAATGAACGATATCACACACCGCATCTACGCTGTGCGCATCCAGTCCGAATACCACATCATTTCCCACCGCACCTGCGATCTCAAAAAAACGGTCGGACGGATAATGTTTGCCATTGGAAAGCCCCAGCACGTTGATCTCCAATGGAATCTGCATTTCTTTCATTGCTACACACAAACGTGTCATCTGCTCCTGATAGAAAACTTCCTTTCCCACATAATTAATAAGATCCGGGTGCGCCAGATACGAATAACTGCCTGTCTTCATCCCCTCGATCACAGAATTTACATACGAGAGGATCCGCTCATCCTCCCGGGTCTTAGTCCCTGCATAGGGTCCCTTTGCCTCGCTCCCCCAGAAATGCTGTCCCATGATCAGATAATCACAGCCAAGCTCGCGCACCATTTTAATCTGCTTTTCATAAAACTCTGGAATATATTCTGCCTCAAATCCGACATAAATATGTATGTCATCCTGATATTCCTCTGCAAGCTGCCGGATCTCTCCTACATAGCTTTCGGCTTCTTCCATTCTCATGCGGATGCCGGACACATATCCATCCGAAAACGGACAGGGGATATGATCGGAAAATCCAAATTTCTTAATCCCCATCTTTATTGCTGCTTCAATATATTCCCGCTCCGTCCCTGTTGCATGCTGGCATCGCACAGTATGTGCATGATAATTATAAGTTGTAAAATGCTCTGTCATATTACCGGTTCCTCGATTTCGCTCTCATTCTCTTCTGTTTCCGATTTTTTAAAACCAGATAGATCTGCCCTATTCCTAAGAAAATAAACAGCAATACCACGATCATATAAAAAACACCAATGCCAAGTGTCTCCGCGCCAAGCTGGCTTAAGTCAAACCCGAACCATCCGGTCGGTGCACCAAAATTGAGAAAATTATAAGGTGCCCACATCGTCTCGTTCCAACGGAGTCCAAGTTCTGCCGCAAGTACCACAAATCCAACATAGACAAGCGGCGGGATCACGGCAAAAATCACATGCGTCAGTGTCGATTTATAGCGGTAATCAAACCACAGAAAATCCAATATGGCAAGCACCGGTGCAATAAAATGTACGCAGAGACTGCCCGCTCCATTGTGCAGATACGCGTTGACAAATCCTAACTCTGAGGTTGGTGCCAGTAAAGTCAGATAGATTAAAAATGTCAGCGTAATGCCGATCGTCGCCATGTATTTTACAATATACTGCCAGTTCTTTTTATAGATCTTCTCCCCACCTGAAGCAAGAAGTATGAAGTCGATCACAAAAAACAGCACCAGCACGATATCCATAAAAATATTGGACAGATTTGTAAAATAAGTCAGTGACATCACTCCTGTCATTGAACGCCACATGCCATATATGGATGCCAGCACTGCTGCCGCCTTCATCAACAGTCCGACGATGAGTTCTTTTCTTCGGTATACGATCACGTCTAAATGTTCCATCTTCCTCTCCACGCCTTTCCATCGTCTGCGAAACGATATTACTGCTCAAATGCCTTTTTGATACTGTCATAGTGTAAAAAGATGCCCTGACTGCCCAGCTCTTTTATCTCCTCTGCGGTTGCAAGGCGGTATCCTGCGGTCTCTTCTTCCTGTAAACGGATGTCTGTCTCTTCAAATGCGCCACAGAACCGGTACACGTCAACGAAATAATTGTCGCCCTCGCCCGGATTTTCTCTGTGATAGGTAAAGAGATAACCGCCATCCCAGTCAGACACATCGAGTCCTGTCTCTTCTCTGATCTCCCGTAATACGGCATCCTTTGAATCTTCCCCTGCAAGTGCCGCGCCGCCGGAAACTTCCCACCAGCCCGGTGCCCAGGCTTTCGTCATGACACGCTTGGTGATCAGAAACTTTCCGTCTTTTCTCTCTACGACTCCAAGTACCGTCAGATGATATTCTCCATCCTTTAAACACCAGTCGTTCCGCTTCATCGTGCGGCCGGTGCGTTTTTTATCTGCATCATAAATATCCCAGAATTCTACTTTTTCACCCATATCAGAAACCATACCTTTCCATAACCATAACTTTGAGTCACTCTCTATTGTTATACCAAAAAAAAGTTACTTTTGCAAAAAGTATTGGACGATTACCAAAAAACATGTAAAATAGTACTAGATTTTACCGTATTTTTATCCGGGAGGGATTCGTTTGATTCGCAGAAAATACATGAGAACAAGACAATTAAAACCGGGAATGAAGATCGATCATGCCGTGGTAGACCGTCTTGGCCGCAATCTGGTACAGCGCGGTTCTGTTTTGGATGCTTATATCATTGATTCCCTGCTAAAGCTTGGCGTTATGAGCGTCTACATCCAGGACGGAGAATACGAACCGGAGGAAGAGGCAGTTCCGGTATCCACCGCTGCCCAGATCGCCATCGACCGACTGCGGACAGACGACCGCTCCAAGGTCACTTTATCCGCCAGTGTAAGGAAACGTGTTGCCGAAGGCATCCAGTTCATCTACAGTCACACGGACGAAAAGGCGCTCGCCGATGCCACCGACAGCATTGCAGATGATCTCCTTGCCAGTATCGAATCCAACAATGCGATCGCAATCGATATCAACGCTTTAAAAACCAGTGATGAATATACCTTTAAGCACAGTGTTGATGTTGCCACGATCAGCATGATCTTAGCCAAAAAACAGGGTCTGCCGAAAAATCAGATCCGTGAGATCGGTGTGACCGGTCTCCTGCACGACATCGGAAAAACCAAGATTCCACTGGAGATCTTAAATAAACCCGGCAGATTAAATGACGAGGAATTTGCCGTTATGAAACAGCATCCGGTCTATGGTTATCAGCTCATCAAAGACCGCGAAGAATTTAGTGCTGCTGTCTCCCTCGGTGTGTTACAGCATCACGAAAAGATGAACGGACGCGGCTATCCACTTGGCTACACCTCCGATAAGATCTGTCCGTATGCCAAAATCTTATCCGTGGCAGATATCTACGATGCACTCGTGACCGAACGGCCTTATAAAGCTGCTTTTTCCCAGCGTGATGCCGTCGAAATGCTTATGTCCATGACGGATGAACTGGATATGGATGCCATGCAGAGTTTCATGCAGAGCATGATCTTATATCCGGTGGATTCCATTGTCGAATTAAGCAACGGCGAAACTGCAAAAGTGGTCAAAAACAGTCCGTTTTATATTTTAAGACCAACCGTGGTCGGGCTGACCAGCGGCAAGGTCTATGATCTGGGTGCCGACTTATCGTGTGCGAACATCATCATCCGATAATTTTGTATCATACTCAATCACTTACGCGTTTTGCGATATTTTATGTATAAAAAAAGACCAGTCACACCGAAATCGGTGCAACTGGTCTTTTTTATGGTTTATTCATAGTGCTTCTTGGTCTTGTGATTGTGTGCAGCCTCTTCTGCTGCCTCATGATCTGCCATGTTCACTTTTGCTGCCATTTTTTTCTTTTTCAATGGGTGTTTTGGATTCTTATCCATAATAATCGCTTCCTTCCTCTGTTATCCCTCTATGGCAATGTATTTATGTTCATCTACCGCAGGTTTTTCTTCCTTCTTTGGAACAAACAGTTTCAAGATGCCATGCTTGAACTCTGCCTTGATGTCACTCTGTTCTACGGCAGTTCCTACATAAAAGCTTCTTGCGCACGAACCGGCGTAACGCTCTTTGCGGATATATTTTCCTGTCTTCTTATCCTGCTCATCCTCGTCAAGACCTTTAGCTGCCTCGATTGTCAGATAACCATCTTCCAGGGAAACCTTTACTTCATCTTTCTTGAAGCCCGGAATATCAACGATCATTTCATATCCATTGTCCTGCTCCTTGATATCTGTTTTCATCAGGTTGCCTGCACGTCTGCCATACAGTTTCTTTTCCAGTTTACGTTCTGCTCTGTCATCATAAAACGGAAGGTCGAACAAATCATCAAATAAATCTTCTCCAAAAATACTAGGCATTAACATAAGTCATCTCTCCTTTTCTACTCGTATCCACTCTGTGGATACCTCATGCTTGTTTACCTTGTTTCTTTGGAACCGGGATGTTATGGGGACTCATAGAACTTTTCGATCTGTTCTCTTTTTGTCCTCCTCCTTTGTTCTGACTATGTTATAGCACCATTTATTAGCACTGTCAAGTGTTGAGTGCTAATTTTCTGTGAACTTTCTGTGAAATCCAACTATTTTCTGTGATATTTCCAGTTTTCTTTCCTATTTCAGCTTCTATTCCTTTACCCCACCTAACGTAACACCTGCAATTATATATTTAGATAAGAACAAATATATAACGATAATTGGAATAATTGCAACTGCAATCATCATATAAATTTTTCCCATATCAAAATTCATATAATCTGCGCCTCGCAGAGTCGCAATTAAAATCGGTACTGTCATCTTATTCTTAGACTGTATGATCAGTGCCGGAACAAAATAATTGTTCCATGAACCAACAAAGGTAAAGATCGCCTGCACTGCGATCGCCGGTTTCATGATCGGGATCACAATGCGGTTAAAGGTCTTAAATTCCCCGGAACCATCAATTCTCGCCGCCTCCACTAAAGATAATGGAAGGGATGACTGCAGATAGCTATACATAAAATAGAAGACCGCTGGTGATGCAATAGATGGAACGATCAGTGGCAGCCAGCTGTCATACATTCCCATTTTCGTGATCAGCCTTAAAAATCCCATTGCTGTAACCTGTGTCGGCATGACAAGAATTGCCATGATAAAAGTAAATGCCACCTTTCTCAGCTTAAACTGATATGCATATAATCCATATGCTGTCAGAGACGAGAAATAGGTACAGATTGCAGCACTGCTGGCTGAAATAATGAGACTGTTCAAAATTCCACGGAACATCGGAAAGCTGCCGTCATTTGCAACATTTTTCAGATTGTCAAGGAAATGACCTCCCGGAAGTGCAGAAAAACCTTTCTGCAGATCTGCATGGGAACGTGTCGCGTTTATAATCAGAATATAGAAGAAGAACAGACATAAAAAGGCTAAAACCACAAGTACAATATGCGCAAAAATACTGCGAACCCGTTTTTCTGACTTTGTTTTCATTCTTCTCTACCTCCTTCTTCTCTCTTTTTTTGCTGCAGCTTTTGATCCATCCGGATCATTATCATTTGTCATACGATACACAATAAAGCATAAAATAGCACTGATAATGAACAGATACACAGATAAAGCTCCTGCCATACCATAGTTCTTGCTCTTTAAATGGTTATTTAAGAACATAATAAGCGTCATTGAAGTACGATCCGGATTTCCCTGTCCGTTTGTCAAAATCTGCGGTACATCAAACATCTGCAGTCCACCGATGATGGAAGTGATCAGTGTATATGCCAGGATCGGACGTATCATCGGAAGCGTAATATAGAAAAACCGCTGAATATGGTTACATCCATCCAGATCACATGCCTCAAAGATTTCCATGCTGATACCATTGATCGCTGCGATCAGCATGATCGTGGTATTTCCAAACCACATCAAAAAGTTCATGAAACCGATCAACGATCTTGTTCCAAACACAGTTCCCATAAAATCGATCGGTGTTTTAATCAGCCCCATCGAAAGTAAAATAGAGTTAACCGGACCACTTGTTGAAAACAACGTAAAAAACAACAGGGCAAATGCGGATGCCATGATCAGGTTTGGCAGATATATCACCACTTTAAAAAACTGTTTGTGTCTGATCTTCAAACGTGTATCCGTAAACCAGCTTGCCAGTACAAGTGCAACTACGATCTGTGGTATGAAACCAATGATCCACAAGATCAGAGTATTTATTCCATAAGTAAGCATATCTGATTTTAACAGGCTCACATAATTTTCTATTCCAATAAAATTCGGTCCGACTTCTTTGATCCCGGAACGATAATATTCAAAAAAACTAAATCTGACTGTATCCGCCAGCGGAATCAAAGAGAAAATAAAATATGTAATGAAAAATGGAAGAATAAATACATATCCCCACTTTGCATAGCTGACGGTCTTTTTCTTTTTTCTCATAATCGTTTGTCCTTTCTAAAAAGGTGGCTTTGCGGAGCATATCATGCTCCGCAGCCTTTTTCCCTTATTCTGGCCATACAACCTCTGTAATGTCCGGATAACGTTCTTTGATTGCTGTTTCAAAGTTTTCTTTTGCTTTGTCATACTCTACATTTCCCTGCAGATAATCGCTGAAAGAATTCTGGATCAGCTCTACACATCCCTGGTCATATGCGGAGAGTGGTGCAATCTGGATATTTTCTGCAACTGGTGCAAAGTAAGTGAATGGATTCTGTCCTCCGAGGAAGTCAGATGCGTATGTAGCATCATCGTCTGCAGCTTCCTGCATTCCTGATTTGGTATTTGTAAAATCTGAATAATTCTTTGAAATACTAAGCAGATTGTCTTTATTTGCTGTCATTGCAAGGATAATGTCTTTTGCATGCTGTGCATTATCCGTACCTACAGCCGCATGAATATAAGAACCGCCCCAGTTATATTCCTGTGGTGGGTTTGTAACTGCCCAGCTTCCTTCTTCTCCATCCCAGTTTGGACTAAGTGTAAAGTCAATTCCCCATGCCGGGAATAAGAATGCAAATACTTTGGACTGAGAGCCCATTGCCTTGTTCCAGTCATCGTTCCACTGTCCTTTGATGTTGGCATCTACATAACCGGCATCTAACCAGTCTTTGGAATCATTTACCCAATCCATGATCTTCTGATCTACTTTTAACGTAGAAGACCCCGGCTGTACCCATGACTCGCTGATGCTGTTTCCATATAAGCGGAACGTATCAGCATAAGAAGAAAATGTATAGTAACCTTTTGCTTTCAGCTCCTCTGCTGTCTGTTTGATCGTATCCCAGTCTTTTACTTTCTCTCCCACTGCTTCCGGATCATCTGTTCCAAATACATCTTTTGCAATATCACGTCTGTATACTAATAATCCCGGACAGCACTGCCAGGTAGAGCCTCTCTGCACTCCATCCGAATCAGATGCGGTTGTTCTGGTAAAATCATACTGATCTGCAAGTTCTTTCTCAGGATCGATTCCAAGATCTGTTAAAGGCATTGCTACATTTGCATCTTTATCTGTGTATTTAAATACATAGTCTGTCTCTGATAAGAAAATATCTACTTTATCATCATCTGCTGCTGTTGCCTGGTTCATAAGTGCCTCATCCAGTTTCTGCTGATAAACACCATCCTGATTTGGATTGATGATCCAATGGATTTCCGTTCCATCTTTTAACTTTGTCACAGTACCATCACTGGATGTCGACTCTACCTCCGGATAAACTGCTTCCAGACGCTCACGAAATTCATCGTTCCAGGAATAGATATTGATCACGCTTCCTTCTTCGCCTGAAGCTGCGGTATCAGTTCCTGCTGCACTTTCTGTTCCTGCTGTATCCGTCGTCTTGTTTCCCCCTGCTGCGTTTCCACACCCTGCAAGCAGCGTAGCCCCCATTGCTACAGTCAGCATCATACTTACGATTCTTCGTTTCATTACACATTTCCTCCCTGTTTTTTCATTTGATCTGCCTGTAAGCCTTTCCTCTAAGTCTTACACAGATTTTGTTTACAAGTGATATCATACGCTATCGCGTCAGCGTATTATACTAAATAAATTGAAAAAATGTCAGATTCATGTCATAATAACAATATTCTGAAAAAGAAAGGAAATCGCCATGGAAATTTCACAGGAATGGTACCATACAGAACTGCTAAGCAGCGAACAGGAAACACTTCATCGCGCTCCAAATATTGAATATTCTTTTTATAATGCGGTACGTGCCGGAGATATGGAGGCAGTGACCGCGAACTGTAAAGAAGATGCTTTCATCGATCTGACCGGCACAGGCATTCTTTCACGTAACCCATTAAATAACATTAAATATCATTTTGTTGTCACAGCTGCCATGCTGACCCGTTACTGTATTGATGGCGGTCTTGAACCGGAACAGGCTTATCGTCTCAGTGACTTTTATATTTTAAAAATGGACTCCTGTACAACCATCCGTCAGGTTGCCGATCTGCACCATGAAATGGCAAAGGATTTTACCGGTAAAATGGTGTTACAGAAAAAAAGTGCCATCCTTTCCAAACCGGTAATGCAGTGTATCGATTATATTTACAGCCACATCAAAGAACGGATCACCAGAGCCACTCTCGCCGAATACACCGGGCTTTCCGAAAACTATCTTTCCCGTGTTTTCAAGCAAAATCTTGGTATCTCTATCAGTGATTATATCCGTGAAAAAAAGATCGAACAGGCAACCCACCTTCTGCGTTACTCTGATAAACCGATCATCGACATTGCAAACTATCTCTCTTTTTCTTCACAAAGCCACTTTATCCAGATTTTTGAAAATTATACCGGGCTTACACCTAAAAAATATCGTGACCAGTATTACAGATCGATCTGGTAAAGCAAAACACCGGTGCCACAC
>JBNMKU010000060.1:0-14102 GCA_050874505.1 Roseburia sp.
GGGAAAAAAATATCCCTTATGCAAAGAAGCACTATGCAGGATGCGATGTCAGCACCTAAAGTTGGAGGAATCGTCAGACTGACAAGGTTTATTTTAAAGGGGACATTTTTGATTGAAGCTGCAGGGGTACTGTTATTGCTTCCAGTTTTTATATCGGATTATGGGTTAATGGGAATCTGGCTGTCAGTTTTTCACTCTGTTTCTGCTTTTTGCAATGCCGGATTTGATATACTGGGAACGGCAGCGCATGCTTTTCCTTCTCTGACAGGGTATTCTGGAAACACCCTTATAAACATAGTAATTATGTTGCTGATTATTATAGGGGGGATTGGTTTTCTTACATGGGATGATATTTATACGAACAAACTGAATTTTAAACGTTATCGCATGCAAAGTAAGATTATTCTCATGACTACCACATGTCTGATTTTGCTTCCGGCAGTTTTTTTCTTTACCTGTGATCTGAAAAATTTGCCCATGGGGAAGCGGCTGTTGGCAGCTGTGTTTCAATCTGTAACTACAAGAACTGCCGGATTTAATACCATAAACATTTCAGAGATGAGTGAGGCATCAAAAGCGGTTATGATATTGTTAATGCTGATCGGTGGATCGCCGGGCTCTACTGCAGGAGGAATGAAAACAACAACGCTTACGGTGCTTATTTTAAATGCAATTGCAACGTTTCGAAGTCAGGAAAATGCAGGTGCTTTTGGTCGAAGATTGGAATATCATGTGATAAAAAATGCAGCGACAATAGCCATGCTTTATTTTACATTGTTCTTTTGTGGAGGAATTGCAATCAGCGTATACGAGGGAATGCCTCTTTTAAACTGCCTGTATGAAGCTGCCTCGGCTGTTGGTACGGTAGGTCTGACACTGGGAATTACACCGGAGCTTCATATTTTTTCACAGGTTGTGCTGATCATACTGATGTATCTGGGACGTGTAGGCGGCCTGACTCTGATTTATGCGGTATTTTCCGGAAAAAACAAGGGAAATGCAAAGCTTCCTTTGGAGAAAATTACAGTTGGATGAGAAGGAGAAAGATAATATTATGAAAAATGTATTGATTATCGGGATTGGAAGATTTGGAAGACATGTTGCAATGCAGCTTAATCAGTTGGGACATGAAATTATGGCAGTTGACTGGAGCGAAGAAAGGGTGGATAAAGTACTGCCATTTGTGACCAATGCCCAGATCGGTGATAGTACCAATGCTGAATTTTTAAAATCCCTTGGGATTGGAAATTATGATATCTGTTTTGTGGCCATTGGAGGAAGTTTTCAAAATTCTCTTGAAACAACTTCCCTTCTGAAAGAAATGGGAGCAAAACTGGTGATATCCAGAGCTGAGCGTGATGTTCAGGAAAAATTTCTTTTACGCAACGGTGCAGATAAGGTGGTTTATCCGGAAAAGCAGGTCGCAAAATGGGCTTCTATCCGCTACACAGACGATCATATTCTGGACTATATGGAAGTGGATGCTTCCCAGGCGATCTTTGAGGTGGAAGTACCAGAGGAATGGGCTGGAAAAACAGTAGGCGAACTGGATATCAGAAAACGCTACAACATTAACATTCTGGCAGTAAAAAATGAGAGAGAATTCAATATTGCAATTTCTCCAGATACATGTTTTACAGAGAATAATAAATTACTGGTGTTAGGAGAATACAAAACCCTTCAGAAGTGCTTCCGCATATAGTTCATTTTGCTCTTAAATTCTCTTTCGGATGAAAAAAGGTTTTTGACCATAATGCAGCCGCATGATATAATTTCAAAAACAGCAGAAAAAGGTGGCAGGCAAGATGAGTTTAAGAATTGAAGGAGATAATAAAAAAACAGAGGAACATATCCTTGTTTGTCTGTCCGCAGCACCTTCTAATCAAAAAATAGTAGATACAGCGGCGAAAATGGCGAATGCGTTACAGGCACGTTTTACAGCGCTGTATGTGCAGACTGGTGCAAAATCAGAAGCCTTAGATAAAGAAAAGCTGGAAGAACATATTCGGTACGCAGAAATGCTTGGAGCAGAAATTGTGATGACTCATGGGGAAAACATACCGGTACAGATCGCAGAGTATGCCAGGCTGTCCAATGTTACCAAAATTGTAATCGGACAAAGTAATGCCAGACGAAATCATTTTTTCAGCAAGTCAACTCTGACGGAAAAGCTGATTGAAATTGTACCGGATATTGATATCCATATTATTCCGGATGCGGTAAAATCCAGGAGCTATCAGAAACGGTCATTTACATGGTATGTAGAAAAACCATCTGCAAAAGATTATTTCCTGACAGTTTTTATATTTGCAGTATGCACTTTCATTGGTCTGTTATTTCAGAAACTGCATTTCACGGATACGAATATTGTAACGATCTATATTCTGGGGGTATTGGTTACTTCAATTGTGACAGACGGTTATCTTTGCAGTGTAGCCGGCTCATTCTTAAGTGTAGTTTTATTTTGTTTTTTTCTGACTGAACCAAGGATGTCTTTTCAGACATATGCGGTGGGATATCCGGTGACCTTTTTCATAATGCTTATTTCATCCGTACTTACAGGAGCACTTGCAGCAAAGCTGAAGACACATGCAAAGATGTCTGCACAGCTTGCCTTCCGTACACAGGTGCTGTTTGATACAGACCGTCTGATGCAAAAGGCCAAAGGAGAAACGGAGATCCTTGATGTTACCTGTACACAATTGATTCGTCTGTTAAACCGTAATATTACAGCATATGTTGTGGAAAACGGAACTTTATCAGAGGGAAAACTATTTTCCAGAGAAAAAGAAGACACAGAAGATTTTTTAATACCAGAAGAACAGCAGATTGCCAGATGGGTCTATGAAAACAGACAGCGTGCCGGTGCATCCACGCAATATTTTCCACAAGCCAAATGTCTATATCTGGCAATCCGAAGCGGGAATAGCGTTTATGGTGTAATTGGGATACCACTGCAAAAAGAAACTCTGGATTTTTTTGAATACAGCATTCTGCTGTCTGTAATAAATGAATGTGCGCTTGCAATGGAGAATGCGAAAAATGCTATGGAAAAAGAGAAAAATGCGGTTTTGGCTAAAAACGAGCAACTGCGTGCGGATCTTCTTCGCGCAATCTCACATGATCTTCGGACTCCGCTTTGCTCCATTTCTGGCAATGCAGATATGCTGCTGAGCAATAGCGACCGCCTGGATGAAGCTACAAAGCACCAGATTTACACCGACATTTATGACGAATCTGAATGGCTGATCGGAGTTGTGGAGAATCTGCTTTCCATTACCAGACTGAATGATGGAAGATTGAAATTTAAATTTACAGATCAGCTTTTAGATGAGGTGATTTCAGAGTCGCTGCGACATATTAGCCAGAAACATGATGATTATAAAATTGTAGCAGACTGTGAGGAACTTGTTCTTGCACGTATGGACGTACGTCTTATTATACAGGTTCTGGTAAATCTAATTGATAACGCGATAAAATATACGCCGTCAGGTTCTGTCATCTGCATTCGGGGAATAAAAAAAGATGGGAAAGCACAGATAAGCGTAGAAGATGATGGCCCTGGAATTCCGGAAGAAATGAAACCGCATATTTTTGAGATGTTTTATACAGGGAAAACAACGGTTATGGACAGTCATCGGAGTCTGGGACTTGGCCTGGCACTTTGTCACTCTATTATAGAAGCCCATGATGGAACACTGATCCTGACGAACCATGATCCACATGGATGTAATTTTACTTTTACTTTACCCTTAAGCGAGGTAACATTAAATGAATAAGACATTAATCCTGGTGGTAGAAGATGACAGACCCATACGCAACCTGATCATTACTACATTAAAAACACATGACTATAAATATCTGGTAGCAGATAACGGATATTCGGCCATTCTGGAGGCTTCATCTCACAATCCGGATATCGTTCTTCTGGATCTGGGGCTTCCTGATCTGGAAGGTGTAGAGGTAATAAAAAAAATTCGAACCTGGTCAAATATGCCGATTATTGTAATCAGTGCCAGAAGTGAGGATGCGGATAAAATAGAAGCATTAGATGCAGGGGCAGATGATTATATTACAAAACCATTTTCTGTAGAAGAATTGCTTGCCCGCATCCGTGTCACGCAAAGGAGGCTTGCTATAACGCAGACAGGGGAACAACTGGAAATCTCTGTTTTTAAAAATGGTGAATTGAAGATAGATTATGCAGCCGGCTGCACATATCTGAAGGAAGAAGAATTGCATCTGACGCCCATTGAGTATAAATTACTCTGCCTTTTATCCCATAATGTGGGAAAGGTGTTGACACATACCTATATTACCCAACAGATTTGGGGACGATGTTCGGAAAACGATGTTGCTTCTCTTAGGGTCTTTATGGCAACACTGCGGAAAAAACTGGAACCAGAGAAAAATGGGATGCAGTATATCCAGACACATATTGGAATTGGATATCGCATGCTTAGAATTGAGAAAGATAAATTCTAAGCATGAACAGCCTGCAAAATGAATAGAAAAATATGCCGTTGTTATTACGCCATGATTGCAGAATCCCCATCTCCCCGGATGATAATGATGTCGTTCAGCTTTAAAACAGTATCTTTCTGCGGCAGTACAGACAAGTCATCGCGCAGTACAAGAAAGATCGTGATCTGCTTCATTTCTTCCACTTCCGCAATGGTTTTGCCTGCAAAATGGCGGTCGACAAAAATTTCTGCAATCTCTTTGATGTCGGTGTCTTTTAAGTTGGAAATACTGCTCTTGCGCTGGTACTGTTCCACGAAACCGGCACTGATGATACCGGTTGGGATGGCAACCGCGCCGACACCCAGATAGGCGATACAGATCGCCATGACACGTCCCAGAGTCGTGATCGGGTAAATATCCCCGTAACCGACCGTAAGGAGCGTTGACATGCTCCACCAGATTCCGCTGAATGCATTGCGGAAAACGGCAGGCTGCGCATCGTGTTCCACACTGTACATGCACAGACTGCTTGCCAGCATCAGGATCAGCACGATAAAAACAGAGGAAATGATCTGGTTTCTTTTTTCATATAAAACAGTCGTGATAACGTTAAACGAATCGTATTTCGCATTGAGCCGGAACAGATGAAAAATCCTCGCGACGCGCAGCATACGGAAAATGACAAAACCGGACAGGAAGAAAGCCGGAATGATCGTAAGCAGGTCAACGATGCCATCAAAAGAGACCAGAAATTTCAGCCTGGCGCGCGACTTGCGCATGCCTGGATAAAGGAAATCTGCAGTCCAGATACGGAGCACATATTCAATGCAGAAAATGAGGACGGTAATGGTTTCTACCACAGAAAACACACCGGAAAGTGGGGCAAGCTGCTCAAATGTCTGCATGAATGTGACCAGAATATTGCTGATGATCGTGATCGTAATAAAAAGATCAAAAGACCGGCTCAGCCGGTTGCTTTTGTCACCAATCTGAATGATATTAAATATTTTTTCTCTCATGGAAAACCTCTTACTCTGTAAAAATTCTTAAAATATCAAGTCCAGTTTAGCATATCCGCAAAGAAACCACAAACACCTGTGCCAGATGAAAAAAATCTCGGAAAATATTGGATAAAAGCTTAAAATGTTATATGATAACCAAATAAGGCGAAGTGTCATACACAGAAGTGTGTGATAGAAAAAGTTGAGAAAAGGAGACATGATATGGGCAAATCACAAGTTTATTTCACAACATTTAAAGCAACAGGAAATGAAAATCTGTTACAGAAGCTGCATCGTCTGATGAAAACGGCAGGTTTTGAGCAGATTGATTTTAAAGATAAGTATGCAGCAATCAAGATCCATTTCGGAGAATATGGAAACCTTGCATTTTTAAGACCAAACTATGCAAGAGTCGTAGCAGATTATGTAAAGGAATTAGGTGGTAAGCCGTTTTTAACGGACTGCAATACACTTTATGTGGGAAGCAGAAAGAACGCACTCGATCATCTGGAAACCGCATATATCAACGGATTTTCTCCATACCAGACAGGTTGTCATGTACTGATCGCCGATGGTTTAAAGGGAACCGATGAGACACTGGTTCCGATCAATGGCGAATATGTCAAAGAAGCCAAGATCGGCTCTGCCATTATGGATGCGGATGTATTTATTTCCCTGACACATTTCAAAGGACATGAGATGGCAGGATTTGGCGGTACGATCAAAAATATCGGTATGGGCTGCGGTTCCAGAGCCGGAAAGATGGAGCAGCACTGTGAAGGAAAACCGAGTGTTAATACAGAGGCATGCGTGGGATGTGGAGCGTGCAGCAGGATCTGTGCACATGGAGCACCGGTCATTACCGATCATAAGGCAAAGATCGACCATGATAAGTGCGTAGGATGTGGAAGATGCCTTGCAGTCTGTCCGAAGGATGCGATCGCAGCAGACTATGCAGATTCAGTTGCAATGTTAAATTACAAGATGGCAGAGTACAGTCTTGCAGTCTGCCAGAACAGACCATGCTTCCATGTATCACTGATCTGTGATGTATCACCAAACTGTGACTGCCATGCAGAAAATGATATTCCGATCATTCCAAATGTCGGTATGTTAGCATCTTTTGACCCGGTCGCACTGGATCAGGCATGTGCAGATCTCTGCAACCAGATGACTCCGGTCAAAGAGAGTATTCTTGGACAGAACTTAGAGCATGAGCAGGAACATCATGACCATGAGGATCACGATCATTTCCATATGACACATCCGGATACGGAATGGAAGAGCTGTATTGCGCATGCAGTAAAGATCGGACTGGGAAGCAATGAATATGAACTCCATCAGGTCTGATCACTGGATCTTTCAATATAACAAAAAATACTTTGCCAGAGATCTTCTGGCGGGTATCATTATTATGGCAGTGTCTATTCCGATTTCCATGGGATATGCGCAGATCGCAGGGCTGCCGGCGGCATACGGACTGCACGGGTCCGTATTTCCGATTCTGGCATTTGCCCTGTTTTCAACTTCCCCACAGTTTATCTTCGGAGTGGATGCAGCCCCGGCGGCGTTGGTCGGTTCGGCACTGTTAGGCCTTGGGATCGAGGGTGGCTCAAAAGAGGCGATCGCAGCTGTGCCGGTGCTGACGTTGTTTGTGGCACTCTGGCTGCTGGCATTTTATTTTATGCGCGCTGGCAAACTGGTCAATTATATTTCTGCCCCGGTAATGGGCGGATTTATTACCGGTATCTGTACCACGATCATATTAATGCAGATGCCAAAACTGATGGGTGGCGTGGCAGGAACCGGCGAGCTGGTAGAGCTTTTATTACATATCGTAGATACCGCAGGAGCGATCCATCTGCCTTCTCTTGTACTTGGAATTGTGGCACTTTTTATCCTGCTTGTATCCAAAAAGATCATGCCGAAATTTCCGATGGCGGTCGTGCTGATGGCAGCAGGCGCATTGATGACACGTTTTCTGCCATTGCGCGCATGGGGCGTGCAGACACTTGGTGCGGTGGAACGTGGACTTCCGAAATGGAGCATCCCGGACATTAGTGTGCTTCCACTCAAAGAGACGATTACGATCAGCCTGTCTGTTGCGGTTGTCATTATGGCAGAAACACTGCTTGCAGAAAATAATTTTGCACAGAAAAACGGATATCGGATCGATGATAACCGGGAGATCCTCGCATTTTTCATAGGCAATTTTCTGGCGGCATTTACCGGATGTTGTCCGATCAACGGTTCTGTATCGCGAACCGCGATGGGGGAACAGTATCAGGGAAAAAGCCAGCTGACCGGTATCGTGGCAGGGATTTCCATGATGGGAGTTTTGCTCTTTGGAACCGGTTTTATTGAATATCTGCCGGTGCCGATCTTAACCGCGATCGTGATCTCTGCGCTGCTTGGCGCAACCGAATTTGAACTTGCAGTAAGACTCTTTAAAGTGAGCCGCACCGAGTGTTTCATATTCCTTGGAGCGTTCTTTGGCGTTCTGTTACTGGGAACGATCAATGGAGTACTGATCGGTATCATTTTATCGTTTTCGGAAATGATCACTCGTACCGCAAAGCCTGCAAGATGCTTCTTAGGCATCCAGCCCGGACATAAACATTTCCGGGACTTAAATGAAGGCGATCAGATCCACGCGATCGAGGGCGTGCTGATCTACCGGTTCAGCAGTAACCTGTTTTTTGCCAATATCCAGATCTTACAGCGAGAGATTGAGGACCATATCACAGAAAATACGAAAGCTGTGATCTTAGATGCCAGTGGAGTCGGCAGCATTGACATTACAGCGGCAGACCGCCTTGGTATTTTGTATCAGTCTTTAAAAGAGAGAGGAATCCGCTTCTATATGACCGAGCACATTGCAGAGGTAAACGAGCAGTTAAGGAAGCTTGGACTCGCCTATATGATCGAAGAGGGAAGCGTGCGCCGGACGATCCATATCGCTTTAAAGGATATGGGAGTCACAAGACCTTATCCACTGGAAAATGGAGTTGATAATGTGGAGCGCAGTGCATCCAGAAAACGAGCCGACAACCGGGTACAGGAATTTGTCTGGGCGTTTGGTTCGGAGACGGAGGCGCAGATCGAAAAGCAGATCATGCTTCAGATTGAGCACTTAAAAGAGACCGGGGATGTGGAGGAACTCTTACATGGAAAATGGTCTCACATGGAAGAACTGGATGAGGATGAGTGGATTGAACATTTAGAGGAACATCTAAAGGAGATCGTAAATATCTCCGGCAAGGATGAAAAGACACTTGCAGCCCACTTTGAGGCGCATAGAAAAGAAGTCCATGACCGTATTGCCAAAGAGCATCCGGAGCTGGCAGAACGATTCCGTGAGCGCAGGCATGTGCTTGATGAACATCTGCATGAGAAACGGCCGGAAGTCTATGAATTGATCGTAAAACTTCGAAAAAAAGAAAATACATGAGTTGACGTAGAAAACGCGGATGCGTATAATGATTGGTAGTACCAAATTGGTGCTACCAATTTTTATATGCAAAAAAGAAAGGTAAGGATGTTTCGTTATGAAGTATTTACGTCAGTTTCTGGTAATTCTGGGTATTTCGTTTGTCGGTGAGCTGCTAAAAGTATTGCTGCCCCTGCCGATCCCTGCCAGCATTTATGGCATGGTGATCTTATTTATCGGACTTTTGACCGGATGGATCCCGCTCGATGCGGTGCGGGATGCAGGCAAATTCCTGATCGAGATCATGCCGGTCATGTTTATTCCGGCGGGAGTCGGGTTGATGGCATCGTGGGGAATTTTAAAACCGATGCTGCTTCCGGTCAGTATCATCGTGGTTGTGACACTGATCACGGTCATGGTAGCGACCGGCTGGTCTTCCCAGTGGATGATCCGGAGAGAGAAAAAAGAGGGAAAGAAGGCAAACGAGCATGAATGAGTTTTTTCAGACCTCCCTGTTTGCGGGAGTTACGATCAGTTTACTGGCATATCTGCTGGGATCTGTTTTAAAGCGGAAATTTAAGTGTGGTTTTTTAAATCCGCTGCTGATCTCGATCGCAGTGACGATCGTGGTGCTGCTGGTGGCACATGTGGATTATGATGTTTACAATCAGGGCGCGGTATATTTAAGCTGGTTTTTGACACCGGCGACCGTCTGTCTTGCCATCCCGTTATATGAGCAGTGGCAGCTTTTAAAAAAGAACGTCAAGGCGGTCTTATTTGGCATCACTTCCGGTGTGCTGACGAGTTTATGCACGGTACTGGTGCTTTCCAAACTGATGGGATTATCCCATGAAGAGTATGTGACATTATTGCCGAAATCCATCACAACCGCGATCGGAATGGGCGTATCCGAAGAACTGGGTGGTTATGTCACGATCACGGTAGCGGCGATCGTGGTTACCGGAGTAATTGGAAATATCTTAGGGGAACTGGTCTTTAAGATCTTTAAGATCACAGAACCTATTTCAAGAGGGCTTGCCCTCGGTTCCTCCGCGCATGCGATCGGAACGGCAAAAGCGATCGAGTTAGGAGAAGTGGAAGGGGCAATGAGCAGTCTTGCGATTGCAGTGACCGGTATCATGACCGTTGTGCTTGCCTCTGTATTTGCCAATTTTATGTAGCAGGAAAGGGGAAAGATTATGATAATTACGATTGCGAGAGAATGTGGCTGCAAGGGCGATAAGATCGGAATGGCACTGGCAGAAAAATACGGATTACCATTTTATAATAAAAAAGCGATCTCCCAGCTGGCAAAAGAAAAGGGAAACTATGAGAAATTCCCGGATTTTTATGGCGAGATCCCGGTGGATACATTGCTTTACTCAATCTCTCTGGCAGAGGAGGACGGCAGATTATATCAGACACCACAGAAGGCACTGGCACCGGTGATCGGGAAAGAGGACTGTATCATCCTTGGACGGTGTGGAAACTATGTATTCCGGGACAGAGACGATGTGGTTTCCGTCTTCCTGACCGGAGATATAGCATGGCGGGAGGAAAATATTGCAAAAAAGCATGATGTTTCGCTGAAAAAAGCACATAATATTGTGTCAGAAACTGATCACAGAAGAGCCTCCTACCATAAATATTACACAGGAGAGACCTGGGGAATGGCAGGACACTATGATCTGTGTCTGGATGTGTCAAAGATTGGAGTGGAGGGAGCACTCCGTGTCATCGGACGGTATCTGGAAGAAATACAGATGACACGAAAAACGAAAGTGTAGAGAGAGAAAGAATGCAGACGAAAACAAATACAACGCAGGAATATGAAAAAGTGATCCAGTATATCTATGATCGGATGCAGGATGGAACCCTGCGCGTCGGGAGCAGGCTGCCTGCCGAGCGTGCGATCGCAGAAGAACTTGGCATCGGGCGCAACTCGACCAGAGAGGCACTTTGTACGTTACATGGCATGGGGCTGCTGACAAGAGTACAGGGATCAGGCAATTATGTTTCAAAAAATGTGGGACAGTCCATCCGCCAGACGATCCAGATGATGCTGGCACTAGAGAGCATTTCAAGAGAAGAGGTAAGCAGTTTCCGCCGTGTGATGGAGCAGAGTGTCTGTAATGTGCTGCTGGAAAAAGGGCTGACCAAAGAACAGAAGCAAAAGATCGAAACACAGCTGGAGAAAATGGATCACTGCAAGGGCGAGGCACTGGTGGATGCCGACAAGGCATTTCACGAGGCACTGATCGCGGCAACGGAGAACAATCTGTGGATGATCATCATGGAAGCAGTGACTGAAGTGTATCGGGGAGAAATTGATTATAATCTTGCACATGCCACGGAAGAAAGCAGACAGAAGCTGATCAGATCACACCGGGAGATTTATCAGAGCCTGTTAAAAAAAGATGGCGCGGCATTACAGAAAGCAATGAAGAGTCATTATCTATAGGAGGAGAAGCAATGGAAGATCAGATCACAACGCATGGAACATGCTATATTGCAAAAGAAGCAGTCGTAAAGGGACAGGTAGAGATCGGAGCGCAGTCCAGTATCTGGTACAACGCCACAGTGCGTGGAGATACAGAGCCGATCTCCATTGGAAAAGGAACCAATATCCAGGATAATGCCGTGATCCATGTCGGCAGAGGATATCCGGTATCGATCGGAGATGGGGTTACGATCGGACACAGTGCCGTGGTTCATGGCTGCAGTGTGGGAGACAATACACTGATCGGAATGGGAGCCATCATTTTAAATGGTGCTATGATCGGAAAGAACTGTATGATCGGTGCAGGTGCGCTTGTCACACAGAACATGCAGATCCCGGATGGCAGCCTCGCCTTTGGAAATCCGGCAAAGATCAGACGGCTGCTGACCGAAGAAGAGATCCAGTCAAACCGGGACAACGCGGCAAAATACTGTGTGGAAGCGGCAGAAGAGATCGGAGCCTAGAGCGCATTGGCAGTAAGGATCGCCGGAATGGAGCTTTGGATGATCGTGGTAAAATAAGTGATCAGGTCATCCTTGCTGTATTTGTCCGGATTTTGAAACAGATTGATAAACATACCGGCAATTCCCTCTGCATAAAAATCACAGAGAAAATCACGGAACGTATCGGAAACATGGGCACCGGTTTCCTCCTCTGCGTTACGGATGATCTGTCCGATCGGTCCGATCACATCGTGATAGAAAAATCGTTTTAATTCATCACGTCCGACGGAATCGTACATGCAGTTTAAGACGAACGAGTTTTGTTCCACGTAATCGATGATAAAATAAAACGCTTCCTGAAAGTCGGAGGAAAAGTCAAATTGAGCTAAGACCTGGAACGCTTCCTGTTCTAACATCCACCGCAGGAGTGCGTAGATATCTTCAAAATGATAATAAAAAGTTTTACGGTTTATATTACATGCTTTGATCAGCTCACTGACCGTAATCTTGGAAAAAGCCTTTTGTTGCATTAAATCTTTTAATGCCTGACAAAGGGCTTTTTTGGTGCGCAAAGAGGTTTCTTCATGTGTCATAGGTCAGAACTCCTTTTTCGTATCAATATAGCTTTATTATACAAATGGACGTATGAAAATGCAATTATTTGCCCGTCAAATTGGGGTAATTTGTCCGTATTTACACAAATGAACCGGAATTGTCCGTGGAAAGCGTGCCGTTCCGTTTTTATAATAAGCGCAGAAAAACGAAGAGAAAAAGGAGAGGAGAAGATGAAAAAATTTTATCAGATGATAGTGAACCATTCAAAACTTGTTCTGATCATCTACGCGGTGTTATTTGTATGCTGCGCACTGGCACAACAGGGGATCTTGGTTGATTATGATATGAACGATTATCTACCGGAAGACAGCGCGTCGACCGTTGCGATAAATCTGATGAATGAGGAGTTTGGAAGCGGCATACCAAATGCCAGAGTCATGGTGGAGGATGTGACGATCCCACAGGCACTGGAGTATAAAGAAAAAATAAAAGCCGTTGACGGTGTGACCGATGTGACATGGTTAGATGATGCGGTATCGGTGGAAACACCGCTTGAGACGATGGATACGGATACCGTGGAAAATTATTACAAGGATGGCAACGCATTGTTTTCCGTGACGATCGAGAGTGAAAAAAGGATTGAAGCGGTCAATGCCATCCGGGAGATCATCGGCGAAGAAAATGCGATGACAGGAAGTGCGGTGTCCACAGCAACAGCAACACAGAGTACCGTAAAAGAGATCGGTAAGATCGCGGGGATCGCTGTGGCATTCGTTTTACTGGTACTGGTGATCACAACTGACTCCTGGCTGGAGCCGGTGATCCTGATGATCGGACTTGGCGTAGCCGTTGTGATCAATGCAGGTTCCAATCTTATTTTTGGAGAGATCTCATTTGTAACAAATGCAGCGGGAAATATCTTACAGCTTGCGGTTTCGCTGGATTATTCGGTGTTCCTGCTCCATCGTTTTACCGAGTGCAGAAAGACAAATGAAAATGTCAAAGATGCCATGGCAGAGGCAATGGTGATGTCAACTGGCTCGATCTTATCAAGCGGACTGACTACAGTAATTGGTTTTCTGGCACTCTGCCTGATGCAGTTCCGGATCGGACCGGATCTTGGAAGGGCACTTGCAAAAGGAATTGCGATCAGCCTGATCACGGTATTTACCTTTATGCCGGCACTGATCTTATCCACCTATCGGTGGATCGATAAACTGGAACATAAACCGTTTGTGCCATCGTTCCATCACTTCGGCAGGGTGGTATTAAAAGTAATGTTTCCGATGGTGGCACTGTTTGTTGTTGCGCTGGTTCCGTCTTATCTGGCATCCAACCAGAACAGTTTTTACTATGGAGCATCCAAGATCTTTGGAGCAAAAACGCAGCTTGGTGCAGATACGGAAAAGATCGAGGATATTTTCGGAAAAAGTGATACCTATGTACTGCTTGTTCCAAAGGCAGACAAGGCAACGCAGAAACGGATGTCCGATGAATTAAAAGATCTTCCACAGGTAACCGGAATCATCTCTTACGTTGATACGGTTGGAATGGAGATACCGGAAAGCTATGTCAAATGGGAAAGCTACCTATCAGTCAAATTCAGATATGTATAATACAGATCCGAATAACCCGGTAGTTAGAGAAAGATTTATTACATATAATGTAAGGCAATCTGACGGGAAGGTATATATCTGTGAAAATGGAAA
>JBNMKU010000061.1:0-13970 GCA_050874505.1 Roseburia sp.
ACTGTCTGTCGGCTGCATACAACAAGTGAGGACTTTCTAGCTGCACTAAAAGGTCACCCACACAGACGATAGAAAGCCTTGCTCCGGAACTCAAAATCTCCTGCTATTGAAAAAATGGCAGGAGATTTTTCAAACAGTCCTCGCTGGCGGCTGCGTTTTGTGTGAGCGACCATGTAAGTGCAGCGCGAAAGTCCTCAAAATCGTTGTATGTCATCCGGCAGACAGCCGCACGCGGTGTCCTTTCGTTAAAAAGACAGGGCAGATCATATTTTTCACAAACGCTTTTCTAAAAATTCCGGATTTTTTGAGACTAATAATGAGATTTGTTTCCGCAGAAAAGTGATGGAAACAAACTCTTCCATTTAAAAGGATCCCTGATCAGATATTTGACAGCAGTTTCCTCTTTATTCATCTACTTCTTCGTATTCTACGTCTAATGCTTCTGCTTCCTGGCGCATCGCTTTTGCTGTCCGCACTGCCTTGGTTACGACCCAGAGATCTGAGATACCGTCATAGATCAGCGCAATGCCTACAAACTGCATGGCAAGTGTTACCACACCGATCGCATCCACAATACTGACAACACCAAGTACAAGGCTGATCGCTGCAATGATCAGCATCGACCACCACTTCTCATACCCGTTCTGCTTTGTCTCAATAGCAAGTTTGATATCCTGTACCGCATGGATCACAAGAATGGCTCCGATCACGATCGGGATCAGCCCTTCCACACGCTCTGGTTTTAGGAATACCCAGATACCGATCAGTAAAACGATCAGTCCGACGATCCCGGAGAAAGTCTGTGCCGTCCGGTTCATAAAATAAGAAGCCAGATCAACAACTCCCATGATCACAAGGCCAAGTGCCAGCACCTTGCAGAAAATATCAATCGTTTCTTTTGGCCATACCAGCAATACGATTCCAAGCAGTAAACACATCAGTGCTCCAAAGATCATATTGGCTTTTACCCTCTTAAAAAACTCCTTCATACTCCACCTCATTTCTGCATCTGCCATCAGATGCGTTTTCTTATCTGAATTTTATACGTTCTCCTATTTTGTGTCAACCGCAATCCCTTTTTCATAGACAAAACCGCAATTTTGTGTTACAGTTCACTCGAACTTAAGCAATGAGTCACATCTGTTTCGTGACGGAAAGGATTCTTATGGGAAAAGAAGTAAAAACAAATGCCATGCGCATACTTGACAGAAATAAAGTGTCTTATGAAATTATAAATTATGAATGTGATGAATTTATCGACGGTCTGCACACTGCCGAAAAGACAGGCGCTCCGGTAGAGCAGTCTTTTAAAACGCTTGTGATGCGTGCCAAAAGTGGCCAGTTCTATGTATTTGTCGTACCGATTGCTGAGGAAGTAGACCTGAAAGCAGCCGCACGCGCGGTCAATGAGAAATCAGTTGAAATGATTCATGTGAAAGAGATCACTGCGATCACTGGATATGTGCGCGGAGGATGTTCCCCGCTTGGTATGAAAAAGCAGTTTCCTACGATCATTCACGAAACTGCTGCCTCTTTTGATAAGATCTATATCAGTGGCGGACGTATCGGTACCACCATTACCATCAACCCGGACGATCTGATCCGGGTTGTAAATGGTGTCTATCGCGACATCATCATCCACCACTGATGATCTGTTTTACAAACTAGCTGGTCAGACCCTCGCCCTCTCCTCTGGCAAGGTCCATGATTTTCTGAAGCTCTGCACCTTCCACCGGTGCCTCACCATGGTCGATATGCTTTCCATCCGCTCCAAACTCTCCAAGCATACGGGTATTTTTTTCTTTGCCCATCTCGATGGTATAATATCCTGCCTGCTTGGTCTGCGGATTGAATGTCATATAGATACGGTAACAGAGCGGAGATACCATTCCTTTTTCCGGTAAGTCTACCCGGATCAGTGTCAGGTCTTCTGCAATATCCAGTGCCATCACCGAATAATCACTCTCAGAATACGGATACAATTTCGGCTCTTTATAGGTCTCTGCAAAGATCTGATTGATGAATGTCTCTTTTTCATCGCAGACTTTAGTCACAAATTCTTCTCCCTCGGTAAACAGTCTCTTTGGAAGAACACCGAACTCTACCTGTTTCTTTACGAATACCTGGAACTGTTCCGGTGTCATCTTGACCTGTTTTACCTGTGCTGCCTTCTGATCAGCAGCATGCAGTTTTTCTACCAGTTCTCTCTTTAAAACCAGATTGTCCGAAAATGGGTTGATGACCATTCCGGATAAATTCAGTTCCGGCTGAACCACGATATTGTTACATGCCGGAAATGGCATACGCATCATTGCCTGGCTCTTTGGCTCTTCCGGTATCTGCTCTTTGGATGTGTAAACAACCAAAAATTGTTCTTCCTTGCTGTTTTTCAAGAGGCATGGAACCGGCTGATTCGGTGCTTTTAGCATCGCAGGTACAAAAAGCAGGGTCGGACGGAGCAGATTTAATACCTCTGCCAATCCCTCCTTGGTATGCTCTGCTGCATAGCTCTTGATCGCCTGTTCTAATCTATCGTTTGTGATCTCCATTGTTGTCTTTTCTTCCATAATATAATGATAACCTCTCCTTCTGGCAGTTCTACTCCGCAGCAGCGTTTTCCCCTCTGCGGATTTCTTTGTCCATTTTACCACAATCTACCGGAAAAATGAACTTTTTTCTATTCGATCACGAATACAGAAATTTCATCATAAAGTTTCTTTGCGGTATCGTCGCATTTGCCCACTTCACCGGAAACCTCTTCGGTACGGTTTCTGACATCCATGACCTTGCTTGCAATATTGGTCGTTCCCTGTGCACCTTCATTTGTTGCATTTGCGATCTCATCCATTGCTTCCAATACGCCATCAATCGAAGCCAGTAGCTGTTCCGATGTAGCACTGAAATCGCTGATCAGTGCATCGATATCCTGCGCATCCTGATTGTATACATCTGCGACTTCACCAAACATATCATAACTAGCCACAACATCGGTTGCCACAAATTCCAGTAACCGCTCTGCATCTTTGGATAAGTTTTCCACTGCACCGGTTACGCTCTCTGTCACTTCCTGGATCTTGACAACCGTCTGTTTTGACTGATCTGCCAGACCACCGATCTCGCTTGCGACAACGGCAAATCCTTTTCCTGCTTCTCCTGCGCGCGCTGCCTCGATGGAAGCATTTAATGCAAGCAGGTTCGTCTGGTTGGTGATCTCCATGATCGCAGAAGATAATACTTCGATCTCTTTTACGACCTGAGCCTCTTCGAGTGCCTTTGTCAGGCTGGTACGGATCTCTTCGTGGATGGCATTGGCATGCTCTCTCTGCTCTCTTGTCTCTGTCTGTGCCTTGGTCGCACGCTGATGGATATTGGCTGCCTGTTCTGCTCCATCCTGGGAACGGTTGGCAATATTCTTTGCTGCTTCCTCGATCTCATGTGACATGTTCTTGATCGTTTCAGAAGAAGCTGCTGTTTCCTCCATACCTGCTGCAAGCTGCTGCGTTGTAGCGGAAACGTCTTCCACATCGGAAGATAACGAGCCCACTGTCGTATTGACGCGGTCGACGATACCATTGATCTTCTCGCCCTCTGCCTTTACCTCGCGCATCATGCCGCCAACCTGTGTCTTCATCTCCTCCAGGTTCTGACCCAAGATACCAAAATCATCCTTACGTCCGGTCAGGTTCTTTGGAAGTTCTTTGGTAAAGTCACCTTTTGCGATCGTCTCTATGTAACCACCTGCCGATGCCACTGCCTTGCTGATGGAAGCTCCCACGTAAACGCAAAGTCCAACTGCAACAATGACGATCATCATCTCGATCCCAAGGATGACCCGGATCGTTGTATGGATGCCCACACTGATCGTCTGTGTTTTCTCTGAAACTGTGGTGTCAATATAATCAATATAGTTACCGGTTCCAATGACCCAGCCAAACGGTTCAAATGCTTTGCTGTAGGAACGTTTTGGAGAAGCCTCTGTCTCGCCCTCTTTCGGGAATACATAATCGGTAAAACCACCATCTGCCTCTTTGCCGACACGGATGATCTCTTTTACCATCTGATAGCCCTGCGCATCCTGTGTCTCCATACGGTTGGTTCCCTCGGTCGCACTTCCTAATAAAACGACATTGTCACCATCGTAGGTATCTGCCCAGAAATACCCGCTCTCCCCATACCGGAGTTCACGCAACAGATCTGCGCCCTCTTTCTTTGCTTCTTCTAAAGTACACTCTCCGGCTTCTGATTTTGCATAGACCGTGCTCAGAAGCGAGATCGCATTGTCTACCTGATTCTTAATGTTGTCATCATAATCCGAACGGATGCTTTCCTCCATCGTGGTCAAAATCTGTCCTTCCAGATTTCTAAGCTGTATGATCGCAACTCCGCCAAGAACTAATAACCCCAGTAAGGTTACCAATGCCATCAGCATCATTTTCATCTTTACCGATATATTTTTCATACTCGTCCTTCCTCCTGTTGTAAAAAATATCTAATATTTATTATCTCATACTTGTTATACATTGTCTATGTTTTTCAAATTATGTGATACTTTTTTTATTCTCTTTGATACTTTTGTACACTTTTTTTACATTATCTTTACATTATTTACGTTCTGTCTAAAGACTTTTTTCCCATTTGCAGTTAAACTATACTTACAAACAAAGCAGACGGAAACCATCGCATGGGGAGATGGACGATACGCTGCAAAACTATTAAGAAAACGGAGGGGTTTTTACATGGCAAAGTACATTATGGCACTTGATGCCGGAACAACAAGCAACCGCTGTATCCTTTTTAATGAAAAGGGCGAGATGTGCAGTGTGGCACAGAAAGAATTCACACAGTTCTTCCCGAAACCGGGCTGGGTAGAGCATGATGCAGACGAGATCTGGTCTACACAGTTAGAGGTTGCCAAAGAGGCAATGGCCAATATCGGAGCAACTGCTGCAGATATCGGTGCGATCGGTATTACCAATCAGCGTGAGACAACGATCGTCTGGGACAAAAATACCGGAGAACCGATCCACCACGCGATCGTTTGGCAGTGCCGCCGTACTTCGGAATACTGTGATTCCTTAAAAGACAAAGGACTCGTTGAGACATTCCGTCAGAAAACCGGTCTTGTCATCGATGCCTACTTCTCAGGAACGAAGTTAAAATGGCTGTTAGACAATGTCGAAGGTGCAAGAGAAAGAGCAGAAAGAGGGGAACTGCTTTTCGGTACCGTAGAGACCTGGCTGATCTGGAAACTGACGCAGGGTCAGGTTCATGTTACAGATTATTCCAACGCATCCCGTACCATGATGTTCAACATCAATACGTTAGAGTGGGATGAGGATATCTTAAAAGAATTAAATATTCCAAAATGTATGCTTCCGGAACCGAAACCATCAAGCTGCGTTTACGGCGAAGCAAATCCTGTCTTCTTCGGTGGTCCGATCCCGATCGCAGGTGCTGCAGGTGACCAGCAGGCGGCTCTTTTCGGTCAGACCTGTTTCAACAGCGGCGAAGCAAAAAATACTTACGGAACCGGATGTTTCCTGTTAATGAACACCGGAGAAAAACCTGTCTTCTCCAAAAACGGTCTGGTAACCACCATTGCATGGGGACTCGACGGAAAAGTCAACTACGCATTAGAGGGTTCCATCTTCGTTGCCGGTGCTTCCATCCAGTGGTTACGTGACGAGATGCGTTTCATCGATTCCTCACCGGACTCTGAATACATGGCAAGAAAAGTAAAAGACACCAATGGCTGTTATGTCGTACCTGCATTTACCGGTCTGGGTGCTCCTTACTGGGATCAGTACGCAAGAGGAACCATTGTAGGCATTACCCGTGGTGTCAACAAATACCACATTATCCGTGCCACCCTGGAATCCCTGGCTTATCAGGTCAACGATGTATTAGAGGCAATGGAAGCCGATTCCGGCATTGAACTTGCTGCCTTAAAAGTTGATGGCGGTGCAAGTGCAAACAACCTTTTAATGCAGATGCAGGCTGACATCAGCGGTGCACCGGTAAATCGTCCGATGTGTGTTGAGACGACCGCAATGGGTGCTGCTTATCTGGCAGGTCTTGCAGTTGGCTACTGGTCAAGCAAAGAAGATGTGATCAAGAACTGGGCGATCGACCGTACTTTTACTCCTGAAATTGATGCCGAAGCAAGAGCGAAGAAAGTAAAAATGTGGAAAAAAGCAGTTACATATGCTTTCAACTGGGCAAAAGAGGATGACTAAAAGGGGGTAAATGCTTATGCTACCATATATTGCAGAATTTCTTGGCACTATGATCCTTATCCTTCTCGGTGATGGTGTCGTTGCGAATGTGAACCTGACAAAATCCGGCATGAAGGGTGCCGGTGCTGTCCAGATTACGATTGCCTGGGGTCTTGCCGTTATGGTTCCTGCCTTTATCTTCGGTGCAGCCTCCGGTGCACACTTTAACCCGGCACTTACCATCGCACTTGCTGCAGACGGCAGCATGTCCTGGAGCATGGTTCCCGGTTATCTCATTGCACAGTTTGCCGGTGCTTTTCTTGGTGCCTGTCTGATATACATCCTGTTCAAAGGACAGTTTGATGCAACCGAAGACAAAGCCACAAAACTTGGTGTGTTCTGTACCGCACCATCCATTCCGAACACCGGTCTTAATATCTTAAGTGAAGCGATCGGAACTTTCGTTTTAGTCTTTGCCATCAAAGGCATGGCTCAGGTTCCAAACTTAGATGACGGTATGGGCAAACTTCTGGTATTCGGCATTATCGTTTCCATTGGTATGTCACTTGGCGGACTGACCGGATATGCGATCAACCCTGCAAGAGATCTTGGTCCCCGTCTGGCACATGCTGTATTGCCGATCAAGGACAAAGGCTCTTCCAACTTTGGATATGGTCTGATCGTTCCGATCATTGGACCGATCATCGGTGCTTTAGCAGCTGTACTGGTATATGGACTGATCCCATGGTAAACAAAAAAAATAGAAGGTATGCAATGCGTACTTTCTATGATCAAAAACGAGTGTGCGTTTTACGCACACTCGTTTTTTTCTAACATCATCATAATATATCCGGTATCCTGTATGATCTTTTTGTCGTCCAGTTCTCTTCTACGATAAATATAATCAAGCATATAATAACCAAAGGAAGTTGCAAAGATGTCCATGCAGGAATCCCATTCCCTGACATTCACCTGTTTTTTTGTATCCGTCTCATCCCAAAGAAGCTGTTCCATCTGCTCCTGCAGGGATGCCTTGACATGGCGGATGATCCGCGGCCATTCGATCTGACTTACGATCTTCTCATAGAACGGACGGTTTTTCTCGATCACATGAAAGATCTCACAGACCCACTCTTCTAATGAGTCGTACTCTTTTTCTGCGATCGGCTGTTTGAAATCTTTTTCCATGATCCATTCCAATACATCATAGATGTCTTTAAAATGATAATAAAAGCTCTGTCTGCTCATGCCTGTCGCCTCCATGACATCCTGGATCGTGATCCTGGAAATGTCCTGTCTGCGCATCAGCTGTTTTACACAATCTGCTATTTTTCTCTTTGTCGTATCACACATAGTCTTACCCCTTTCTTTCAAAAATCACTTCTCCTGTCTTGGTCATCGGATCTCTCCCCCGAAAAACAGAAAAAAGAGCTCGACTATAAACTAACATTGCTGTTATCCATAGCCTGCTCTCATCATCTCATGGCTTCTTATTCTGTTTTATTTTATCCGACAACGTTGCGGTTTAGAACCGCTTTCTCTGACTTTATTATAGTAGCAAAATCAAAAAAGTGCAACCCATTTCTTTTTCGTTTGCGTTTCCCAAAACCTTGTGTTTCCCTCTCTAATATATTATAATAGCAACTGTCATAAAACAGAAAGTTGGTACACTATGAAAACGATTATCAAATGGCCCGGCGGGAAGTCACGTGAGGTTGAAAAGATCAAACATCTGATCCCGGAATATGACAGATATATCGAGCCTTTTTTTGGCGGCGGTGCCGTCTTTTTTTATCTACAGCCGAAACATGCCATCATCAATGATATCTCTCCGATGCTGATCCGTTTCTATCAGCTGGTAAAAGCGCAGGATGCCTCGTTTCATCACTATCTGCTCGCCTACCATGAGAGTTTCCAGTCGTTGCTTGCCGCAGCAACCCTGCATGAGGCAAAGATCATGGATGCCTATCTGAATCATTCAGATCCAGCGATCCATGCGGTTGTAACCGAGGTCTTAAACCAGACCTTTCTTCCGGAAGATCTCATTTTAGACCGGACGGAATTTTATAAAACGGTTACGTTCTGCGTGAAAGATAAATTTTTCCGCACCGAGAAAAACAACAAAAAGTCTCCCTTTACCGAGGAAGACTTGAAGGAAAATTTAAAAACCGGTTTTTCAAGCGGTTTCTATATTTATTTCCGCAATATTTATAACCGGCTTGCCTTGCATCAGCTGAAAGCCGAAGAAGCCTTTGTGATCGCGAATTTTTATTTTATCCGGGAATATTGTTACGGTTCGATGTTCCGCTACAACGGAGATGGCGAATTTAACATTCCCTATGGTGGCATCAGCTATAACCACAAGGATTTCTTAGCCAAGATCAATACGATCTTCCAGCCGGAAACTGCGAAACTTTTTGCAGGTACGACCATCTGCAATCAGGATTTTGAGGAACTGTTTCAGGGTCTTACCTTAACATCACGGGATTTTATCTTTTTAGATCCGCCGTACGACACGGAATTTTCCGATTATGAGGGACGTGATTTTACAAAAAACGACCAGGTTCGTCTGGCAAATGTCTTAAAAAATACCAAAGCACAGTTTATCCTGGTCATAAAAAATACGGACTTTATCTATCAGCTTTACAAAGATGATTTCCGTATCCTTTCCTTTGATAAAAGTTATACTTACAATGTCAGAAGCCGGAACGAACGGAAAGTCGAACATCTGATCATTACCAATATCCCGGAACAATAGATTGCAAGCTTTACCTATATTCTATCAATAAACAATAAGAGCCGCTGCACGGCTCTTATTCGTTTCCTGCCCAGCGGTAACCGCTGCCCCATATGGTCTTAACCGGATCGATCCCGATCTGCTTAAATTTTTTTCTTACGGAATAGATATACTCCGTGATCGTCCGAAGCTGGGTATCTGAGTCGATCTCATACAGACATTCATACAGCCTTTCCTTGGAAAAGATACTGCCCGCATTTTTTGCAAGGACGCGGCACATCCGGTATTCACTGCGGGTCAGCGATATCCACACCCCATTTTCCCCGATCGCATACTCTGCCTCATCAAACAGCATGCCGCCGATCTGCTCGACCTCTTTTCCCGGATTTTTTCTCTGCAATGCCACCTTGACGCGCGCAGTCAGTTCCTGCATCCGAAGCGGCTTTATGACATAATCATCTGCCCCTGCAAGCAGGCTCTCGATGATGTCCTTCTCTTTGTTTTCCGCCGAAAAAATGATCACCGGACAGGCAGCCTTTTCTTTTAGCCGCGTGATAAAACTGTATTTTTGCTGACTGACATCAATTAGTTCTGTTAAGATCAGATCGTAATTCGGAAGGCGTTTCTGCTCTGCCTCATCAATATAATTTCTGGTGTATACCTGATAACCCTCCCTGACCAGCCGGCTCTTTACAATCTGTAAACTGTTGACATCCTCATCTACCACCAAGATCTGTTCCATTGTGCTCCTCCTGTTTTCTTATACCTGTTTTACTGCTGCTGTAACTCTGCCATCCGATATTCACCGTTGATCTCCACTGCGATCTTCGATGCCGTATCTTCGCCCTGTATCTCGTAAACATTTGTATAAGTCCAGTCTGCACGTTTCTGCTTTGCTTCCCCATCTCCCGTCCAGTCTATTTTTTTCAAGGTGTCCTTCGGAATTGCTTTGCCGGTCTGCATGTCAAACGTTACCTGCGTTCCGATACATGCCAGATAATTTCCCAGCAAGTCCCCCGATACCATCTCCTCTGTGATCTGATAGATCCCATGCGGGCCAAGTATCTGGGTTGCATTTTCCAGATTCACCACAAACGTTTCTTCTTCCTCTGTTCCTCCCCGCAGGTCTGCCACCTGCAATATGCCATCTGCTTCCTCCGGTGCCCGCACTGCTTTACGGAACACACCATCGATGTCAGCTAAAAGCACACCCTCCTCCGCTGTCGTATAGATATTTAAGATTGAGATCGTCCTGCCATCTCCGGTGTCAAACAGCCTTCTCACATAGCCGGCTAGGCTTCCCACCTCTTCCTGTGATACGCTTTTCGAAAGCACCGTGTACCATTCGCCGCCGTAACAGATCTTGATCTCCTCCCCCACGTCCACCTCGCATGCTTCCCCCTTCTCCTGTATGGAAAGAAGCTGGTTCTCTTTCGTCTGACACCCTGCAAAAAGCAGGACTCCCAAAAGAACGATCATACCGCATGCGATCCTGCTACGTCTCATAGACTTTTCTGCCCTCCCATCTTAAAAACCACTGGACAAGGGTCACTACGGCAGCCACGGTAAGCAGGATACAGATCCCCCACTCTGCCGCATGTCCGGTTACACTCTGCTGCAACACATCCTTGCTCCAGTTGATCTGCCACGCAAATGGAAGATACCAGAAGATCCCCGTTAGTGTGATATTGCTGTAAATGATCGCCTGTAAACTTTCAAATACGCCAAAAAATACAGAGATCCCGATGCCCCATTTCAGGTTCAAAAACAGATGGAACACATAAAGCAGTACCGCAAGGACTGCCATGCCAGACAGTGCCAAAAAGAAGGTTTCATATTCCCCCGCCCCCATGAAAAGCAGGGAAAAAGCCCCAAAACAAGCGGCAAGCAATAACAGTGCCAGTGCCCCCATTCCCCACAGGAAAAGCAGCTTTGTGAGGATCGCCCTGCCTCTCTTTTCCTCGGAAAGGATTGTATAAAATCCGGTCGCTTCCTCCGGCGCAACTACGATTCCTGTCATAATACTTGTCAAAATTGGAAAAATAGTTGCTGTGATTTCCAGAATAAGACGGAACCGGTTTGTTTCGCTCTGCGTGACATAAGAGGTAAAGTAATACCCAAAAACAACTGCACCTGCGACCGGAAACAGCAGATGACACCAGAAAAAGGGAGTCCGTCTCAGTTTTATGATCTCCGCATACATCATGTACTACCTCCCTTCCCCGCCTTTTTTGACAAATGCTCTTGCCTCAAGCACGGTAAGCAGTGCAAAGAAAAGAATAGATGCTGCAAGGATCAAAAAGGCACTTCCATTTTTCTGCTGCAAGCTCTCCTGCCAGACCCCATTGATGCCAATGCCCATCCAGTATTCTGCCAGCTTCGCGCTCCAGCAGTACGGCCAGATCCACCAGAGGGAACTGTTTCCAATGGTGGCTATGGTGAACAGTCCGATCAGCGTATTTGCCGCCACCGTAACGACCATCCCACATTTTCGCAACAGCAGAAAACACCACGGGATCTGCCAGATGGAAGTCAGGATGATAAAGCTGCTTCCCACTAACATTCTCCCGAAACTATATACGACAAGCCGGGGCGAGAGCACGTGCGGAATGGATAACAGCAATGCCAGCACCAGACCGGAGACAAACATTTTTTCTGCTGCAACCAGTGTTCTTGCCATCTCATACCGTTCCAGCTGAAGCGGAAGCGAGAATATGCCGTAATACTTTCCTGCGCGCTCCTCTTTCTGCACCGAAAGCACACATAAGATTGCGATCGTTCCCTGAAGCAGGAACGAATACCACCAGTACAGCCCCATATACTGGATGCCGATAAATCCGCCCGCTAAAAATGCAAATCCTGCCGCACATAATGGTGCGATCACCAACAGACGATTGAACATGGAATGTCTCAATGTCAGATGTTCTGCTCTTAAATACTGCATTTATGCTCCCCTCCTGTGTGTCCTTACAATATCCATAAAGATCTCTTCGAGCCCTTCCCCTTCGTGGAACGCATTTTCATAGCACAGTTCCCCATCTGCGATGATCCCGATGTGGTCGGCAACCTGTTCCACCTCACTTAAGATATGGCTGGATAAGATCACCGTCATTCCCTTTTTCGGGAAAGTGCGTATCAGTTCGCGCAGCTCCTCGATCCCAACCGGGTCCAGTCCATTGGTCGGCTCATCTAAGATCAGAAGTTTCGGATGATTTAACAGTGCAACCGCAATCCCAAGCCGCTGCTTCATCCCGAGCGAAAACTGCCCGGCGCGTTTCCTCCCGGTGTCTTTTAGTCCTACGATCTCCAATACCTCATGGATGCGCTCTTCCGGTACCGAAAGCAGCAACGCCCGCACCTTTAAATTTTCATATGCCGTCAGGTTCGCATAAAGCGGCGGCATCTCGATCAGTGCCCCGATATCCTTCAGATCTGCTCTTGACCAGGCATGCCCCTTATAATAAATGGCACCGCCGGACGGCTTTAAGATCCCGGTCAGCATCTTTAACGTGGTCGATTTTCCTGCTCCGTTTGGTCCTAACAACCCGTAAATGGAACAGTCCGGAATATGAAGTGATATCCCATTCACGGCATGCTGCCCCTTAAATGTTTTGCTCAGTTGATGTGTTTCTAAGATCAGTTCTGTCCTGTTTTCCTGCATTTTAAATGATCTCCTCCTTCCACTATGGTTAGGATACCGTTCATTTATCAAGATTTCTTTAAGATAGGAAAAAATATTACAGACAGCAAAAAAGTGTCGGGCAAACAACTTGTCCAACACTTTTTTTGTTTTATCTGTGATAATAGAATATTGGGAAAGCTTACTTTCTATTATTTAGAGATGTTGATGTGGCATCCGCAGGATACTGTCTTTAAGAAACAGGTCTGAAGTGGACCAGTGATACATCCAGGTGTACAAAATGATTTGCTCTTCCACTGCACATCTGCATCTCCGTTTGCAACTTTCTTTGTTACGTCAAGATCAAAATCGTTTAATTTTGCCATTTTAGAACCCTCCTAAAATCATTGAAAAATTTTTATGTACTGTATTGAAGTCCGCGCGTCTTTCCTTCAACAATTTTACTATAGGACATATTTATCAAATGAAAATCAAGAAATGACTGTTTTTTATTTTTTTACAGGAATTTGAAGGATGACTTCTGCTCCGGTCTGGTCCGTCCGGTTGCGAAGAAATAATTCTCCCTGATGCCGCCGCACCACCGTGTCGGTAATGTAAAGTCCCATTCCAATATGCAGGTCTGCTGTGGCACTCCGGTTTTTCTCTTCCATAAAGAAAAGTTCTCTGCCGTGCTCCAATGCCTCTTTGGAAAAGCCCTCTCCACTGTCCCGGATACAGATCACAAGGTTTTCCCCACTTTGCTCTGCCGTAAATTCGATCTCTCCTCCCTCTTTTGTGTAGCGGATGGCATTTCCGATCAGATTCATTACCGCCCGCTCTAACATCATGGGATCACCACACAGTGTGGGCAGGTCGTTTTCCATCTTCTCGCTCCATTTTATATTTTTTGCATGGCAGAGCAGTTGTCCCTGTTCTCCTATCTTTTGCAGAAATGGCTCCATCTGGATGGGCACAGGCTGATATTCATACTCTGCCTCGACCTTTGCCAGTTCCATCAAAAGCCTGATATAATCGGTCATCCGTTCTGCCGCCTCCGATGCCTGTCCGACCTCATGTGACTGTTCCTCGGACAGGGTACTGTCAGCGAGCAGATCCAGATTTCCCTGCAATACGGTAAGCGGAGTCTTGATGTCATGCGCCAGTGCCGCGATCTGTTCCCGCTGCTGTTTTTGCACACTCCACTGTTTTTCCAACGACCGTTTCAGTTTATCTTTCATTTCCGAAAAAGAATGAAGTACTTCGTCAAACTCCCGGATGGCTGAGTGCCCGACTTCAAATTCCAGATTTTGCTCCGCAATCTCTTTTGTCGCTGTAAAAAGCGGCGCAAGCTGCCGCACCAGTCTTTTTTCAAACCGGCGGATCAAAAGGAGTACATAAC